>DATHMF010000085.1 GCA_035487355.1 Terriglobales bacterium
GAGTACTGCGAGAACCCTTACGATCTGGCCCAGGGCGCCGATGCCCTGGTCATCAGCACCGGATGGCCTGAGTTCCGCGCGCTCGATTTCGACAAGATCAAGCGCCTGGTGCGCCAGCCCATCATTATTGATACCAAGAACCTGCTGGATTCCACCCGCATGCGCACCATCGGATTCCAGTACGTGGGTATTGGACGGGCATAAATTTTCACTCTCTCTCCTGCTACCCAGATGACCTGATTCGCATCTTTTTCAGGTCATCTGGCCTTTTTTATTTTGCAGCTTGCGACTTGCAACTAGGAGCTGTATTTCAGCTATAAGTCCATCTGTTTGCGGCAACTCGAGGGCATAATAGTATTACAATATGTAATAGAGAAATAAAAATTATAATCTTGTCTTATAATAGCCCGTGCTTGAAAATGAAGCATTCGCATGAGGGACCAGGAGAAACCGCAGGAGGAACGAATGCAACGCGAGCGCATTGTAATCTTCGATACCACGCTCCGCGACGGAGAACAGTCTCCGGGATGCAGCATGAACCTCGACGAAAAGCTGGTGATCGCTCGCCAGCTTGACGCGCTGGGTGTGGATGTCATCGAAGCCGGGTTTCCCATCTCTTCTCAAGGCGATTTTGCGGGGGTGCAAAAGGTGGCGGCTGAAGTCCGCCGCCCTGTCGTCGCAGCCCTCGCCCGCGCAAAGAAAGAAGACATTCAATGCGCCTGGGATGCCGTCAAGGTTGCCAGCAAACCCCGTATCCACCTCTTCCTGGCCTCCTCTGATATTCATCTCCATCACAAGCTGAAAATTACCCGCGAACAAGCTTTGCAGCAAACCAAAGAAGCAGTGGCATTCGCGCGCTCTCTTTGCCCGGATATCGAGTTTTCACCCGAAGATGCCACCCGCACCGATCCGCAATTTCTTTGTGCCATGGTGGAAATCGCCATTGCTGCCGGGGCCACGACCGTCAACATTCCCGATACGGTCGGCTACACCATGCCGGAAGAATTTGCGCGCATCATCAAGACAATTTTGAGCAACGTAAAAGGCGCAGACAAAATTACGCTCTCCGTGCACTGCCACAATGACCTGGGAATGGCTGTGGCCAACAGCCTGGCTGCGGTCAAAGCGGGCGCGCGACAGGTGGAGACCTGCATCAACGGAATCGGCGAGCGCGCCGGCAACTGCGCCATGGAAGAGGTCATCATGGCCATGCGCGTGCGGCCCGATTTGTATCCGTATGAAACTGGCGTAGTCAGCGAGCAGATTTATCCCGCCAGCCAGGCAGTCTCCAAGGTCATCGGCGTTAATCCGCAACCTAATAAAGCGATTGTGGGCAACAATGCTTTTGCCCATGAGGCAGGCATTCACCAGCACGGCATGCTGAGCAATCCGTTGTGCTACGAGATCATGACTCCGCAATCGGTGGGCGCGCCGGGTTCGCGTATGGTTTTGGGAAAGCACTCCGGCCGCCACGCATTGGCCAGCCGCTATGCCGAGCTGGGATACAAACTCAGTGATGAGGACCTTGAATTCTGCTATCAGCAATTTATTGCTCTGGCAGACCGCAAGAAGAACGTCTATGAACAGGATTTGATCAGCTTCCTGCCGGCGCCCCAACGTGCGCAACCGACTCACGCTCAGGTTGCACAGACGTAGAAATCTCATCGAGTATTGACATTGGATATTGACTACAGGTTCTGGGCTTTAGCTAAAAGCTTAAGAGCCAAAAGCTAAAGGCTTAGTTTTCATGAAAACAAAACTTACAGTACTACCCGGAGACGGCATCGGTCCTGAAGTCACCACCCAGGCCATGCGAGTTTTGCGTACCGTCGCCGATTTATGCGGACACGAACTGGAAATTCGCGAGTGCCTCGTGGGCGGCGTTGCCATCAAGCAGAGCCAATCGCCTTTCCCCCGTGCCACCATGGATGCGTGCCTCGAGAGTGACGCGGTTCTTCTGGGCGCGGTGGGCGGTCCTGAGTTCGATGCCTTGCCGCGCAACATGCGTCCTGAAACCGGTCTGTTGCAGCTTCGCACTGCGCTGGGCGGATACGCCAATCTGCGTCCGGCGATTGCCTATCCCAGTTTGAGCGAAGGTTCGCCGCTGCGCGCTGAGGTGACGCAGGGAGCAAACATTCTCATCATCCGCGAATTGCTGGGCGGGCTGTATTTTGGCGAACCGCGCCAAAAGACAGACGAGTTCGCTTTCAACACCATGCGCTATACGGTGCCTGAAATTCAGCGTGTAGCGAGAGTTGCCTTTGAACAGGCGCGTCGCCGGAAAAAGAAAGTGACCTCGATTGATAAGGCGAATGTGCTCGACGTTTCCCAGCTCTGGCGCGATACAGTCATTGCCCTCTCCGCCGAGTATCCGGATGTAACCCTGGACCACATGTATGTTGATGCCGCTGCCATGCATCTCGTGTTAAATCCCCGCCGCTTTGATGTGATCGTGACCGAGAACCTCTTTGGAGATATTCTCTCCGACGAAGCCGCGGTGATTACCGGCTCACTGGGAATGCTGGCTTCGGCGACCATTGGAGGCCAAGTAGGGCTTTATGAGCCGGTCCACGGCTCCGCTCCCGACATCGCCGGGAAAAATATTGCTAATCCCTTGGGCGCGATTGCCACTATAGCCATGCTGCTGCGCCATAGCATGGGATTGAACCAGGAGGCCGACGACGTTGAAGCCGCCATCAGCCAGGTGCTGGAACAAGGTTACCGGACGGCTGATCTGCATCGGGGCAAGGGAACGCAACTGCTTTCCACCACCGAGATGGGCGAGCGCGTCGAGACCGCGGTTGCGGAAAAGATCCATCGCCGGCATTCGTATCACGCAGTTTAGAGGAAGAGCGCTACTGGCGAGAATTTGGTTTTCAGGGGTATTGATGACCGGGGCCAAAGCCCAAAGCTCACTGAACCACTTTCCCCCGGCCTAAAGGCCGGGTCTCCCACCGTGCGCCGCAGGCGGCGCAAAAGAGCATAGAATTAATTTGAGAGCGAGAGCAGAGAGAAAAAGCTGAATGTCGAAACCGAAAACACTGTTCGAAAAAGTATGGGACGCGCACACCGTCGTCCATCCTGAGGGCGAGCCCGCGGCGCTCTATATTGACTTGCACCTGATCCACGAGGTCACCTCGCCCCAGGCCTTCGAGGGATTGCGCACGGCGAAGCGCAAAGTCCGCCGCCCTGACCTGACGGTTGCCACCATTGATCACAATGTGCCCACCACGGCCAACGAGCGCCTGCGCATTCAAGATCCTATCTCGGCCAAGCAGATTGAGACTCTGCGCCATAACTGCAGCGAATTCGACGTTCAATTGTTCGATATCGGCTCGGCAGAGCAGGGAATCGTGCATGTGATAGGTCCCGAAATGGGACTCACCCAGCCCGGCATGATCATCGTCTGCGGCGACAGCCACACCAGCACCCACGGGGCCTTCGGTGCGCTGGCCTTTGGCATCGGAACATCGGAAGTTGAGCACGTGCTGGCCACACAGTGTTTGCCTCAGCATAAGCCCCACACCATGGAAATCCGGGTGAAGGGAGCGCTGCCCGAGACTGTTGGCGCAAAAGACCTTGCCTTGGGAATCATCGCGCAAATCAAGACCGACGGCGCGACTGGACACGTGATCGAATACGCAGGCGAAGCCGTGCGCTCGCTTACCATGGAAGGCCGCCTGACGCTGTGCAACATGAGCATTGAAGGCGGAGCGCGCGCCGGCATGATTGCTCCTGACGACACGACGTTTGCCTATCTTGAAGGCCGCCGCTTCGCTCCGAAAGGCAAGGCGTGGAACGAGGCGCTCGATTACTGGCGCAGCCTCCCCACCGATGCGGGTGCAAAGTTCGATACCACGGTTGAGATAGATGCAGCCAAGCTCGCGCCTTTCGTGACCTGGGGAACCAATCCGGGAATGGCCGCGCCCGTCACTTCGCGTGTTCCCAGCCCGCAGGATGCCAAGAACGATTCTGACCGCAAGGCAACCGAGCGTGCCCTGGAATACATGGGCCTGAAGCCGGGAGTCAACCTTGAAGATATTTCGGTGGACCGCGTCTTCATCGGCTCCTGCACCAACGGACGCATTGAAGATCTGCGCGCCGCCGCCCGCGTGTTGCGCGGATACAAAATTAACCCTCATGTGCGCGCCATGGTTGTGCCCGGCTCGCAGGTAGTGAAGCAAGCCGCCGAGCGCGAGGGGCTCGATTCTATTTTCCGCGCAGCCGGTTTTGAGTGGCGCGAATCGGGATGCTCCATGTGCCTGGGCATGAACCCCGACATTCTCGCCTCGGGTGAGCGCTGTGCCTCCACCAGCAACCGCAACTTTGAAGGCCGCCAGGGTGCGGGTGGACGCACGCACCTTGTCAGTCCCATGATGGCCGCGGCCGCGGCCGTGACCGGACACTTTACCGACATCCGTAATTGGGAATTTAAGGACTAACAGGACCATGGAAGCATTTCGCACACATACCGGGTTGCCCGTCCCGCTCGACCGCGACGACGTTGATACCGACCAGATTATCCCCAAACAATTCCTGAAGCGCATCGAGCGCTCCGGCTACGGCGATTTTCTTTTCTACGACTGGCGTTACCTCTCGCCCGAAAAGCCGCGCCCTGATTTTGTGTTGAACAGCCCGCGCTATAAAGGCGCCTCCATTTTGATTGCCGGCCGCAACTTCGGCTGCGGCTCTTCCCGCGAGCATGCCGCCTGGGCGCTCGCCGACTACGGCATCCGCGTGGTCATTGCTTCTACCTATGCCGATATTTTCCGCAACAACGCCGGCAAAAACGGCCTGCTTGCCGTGGTGCTGACACCGGAACAAGTTGCTGAAATAACCCAGCGCGCACAGACCCGCGAGGGCTATCGCCTCGCAGTTTCGCTTGAAGACATGACCGTAAAAGATGATGCCGGCTTCCAGGCAAGTTTCCAAATCGAAGCCTTCACCCGCTACTGCCTGCTCGAAGGGCTGGACGATATCGGACTCACCCTGCGCCACCAACCTCAGATCGAGGCCTACGAAGCCTCGCGAAAGGCCAAGAGCTGGCTGCCGGCGGTGCGCTGATTCGCATTTGCATGCTGAAACAGGTTTTATGTTTTCGCCCTTTACTGCGTTGCCCTTTTCCACGAAGCCCAGCAAGTTTCAAGGTTATAATCTCCGGCATGGCGCTGAATCTAGCTAACCTGGACGAGGCCACTCGACAATTCATGCTGGAAGAAATCGAGTACGACATCGCCCAAAACAAGTTGCAGTACAGCCCGCGTCTGAGTGCGGCCGGGAAGCAACTTTATCCAGACATGTTGCGGCGAGCAGCGCGCAAGGGCACCAACCTCACTCTTGCCGGAGAACTTCGTGTTCCCGGTCGCCTGAACAAAACGGAAGAGAGAAAAACCCCGAAAGGCGCTACGGCCGTCGCGCAGGTGCCGGTGACAGCGGCAGACACACTTGCAGAAGACGAGTTCAGCCGGTTTTATGCGCGCGGATTGTGCCGCCGCGCAGAGGCACAAGGAGTTGATACGCTGGTTGTATATCGCGCCCGGGAAGTAATCAATCCGCACCCGGAATCAGCAGAACTCATTGGCAGGAGCCTTTCCGCGAAGCAGTTCCTTGAATATCTACGGGACAGCGCTGACACGGATGCGGCATTGGGACTTCCTCCAGGGCCACACTCTGGATTGAGTGTAAAACTGCCCGAGACGGCCAGCGGCACAGAACCAAGGATGGCAGAAAAAGATTGAGAAAGAGCTCAACCGGGATTACTAACTGAGCAGGTATTGCTTTCACTTCCCATCCCACCCAACTTCATCCATATTCGGCGTTGGCACACGCCCGCGCACTTCGACCAGCATCTCACGCAAAGGCAGAATAGGCGCTTTGCCCGCAAGCTGACGCGACATTAACCGGTGTGCCAGCACCACGTTGATAGCTGCGCTCAGGTTCAGGCAAAAGTGCGCTGGAATATGCAGGAACCTGTGGCACAGCCGGCGAATCACCTGGGGAACCCTGCCATCCTCCGGGCCAAAAACGTAGACGGCATTTTCCGGATGCTCAAAGGTTGTCAGCGGCTCTGAGTTCTCAAATACTTCAACACACACCGGAACGCAGTCTTTGGGAAGCAACTCAAACGGCCGCTCATCATTGCGGAAATCAACGTGTTTGTAACCCTTCATGCGCTCTTCGCGCGGCAGGCGCGAGTACTTGGCAGGATTGACTCTCTCTCCCGTCCATACCAGCGACTTGACCTCGAAGCACGCGCACGCACGAATGGCCGCGCCCACGTTGTGCGGGTATTTAGGATCAATAATGACTACCGCCGGGATCTCCATATGTCCCCTATTCGTGTCTAGATTACAACTTTGAGGGTGTCATAAGAAAAAAATAGGCGCCCAATTTTTAGGACGCCCATTCTCATTTCCCTTAAAACTTCTTGCTGCGACTCAATAAGTCGTTCAGTGCAAATCGCCTGCGGGCAGATGCAATCCAGGCAGAGTTTGCGTGCCTTCTTTGCGAACGGCTTGCAGCTCGCGCGGGTCGAGTCCGAGAGCTTTCAGGATCGTCGGGGCAATCTGCGAGGTCTCGACCGGGCTGCTCACCGTTACCGGAGAAAGCCCAGGATTCGCTACCAGCAGCAGGACATGGGTATCATCCTGATTGAAGCCGCCGTGCTCGGCAACCTTTTTCTTCTTGCCGGTGTAAACCACGCCGACGTGAGGAGTGACGATGATATCGGGCGTGCGCGGGTCTTTATCGGCTGGGTTGAAGAACAGATTAATGTAAGGCCCGGAGAGGATCTCGCCGATGCCAGCCTTGTCGGCGTTGGCTTCAAGCGTAGCCACGGCGCTCTCCGTCTGGCTCTGGTCGGCGAGCCAGATCAGCGACTCGTCGTCTTCGATGGATTGTGCGACCAGCGGGCCAAGGATCGTGGCCGGCGACGAGTCCGCGGGATTATCCGCCGGAATGCGCAGCACTCGATGTGGATCAATCGCCGACTGCCCATGCTTTGCGCTGACGATAATCAAAGTTGACTCCAGGAGGTCCTGCTTCTTCAGCTCAGCAACCAGTTGCCCGATTGACTTGTCAACAAATTCGATCTCGCTCAGCAATCCGTCGCTCGGTCTGCCCAACGCATCTTTGTAACCACCGGTTTGGCCTATCACTTTTTCAACCAGCTTTTGTCCGACGCTTACAGCTTGAAAGTTAAATCCGAAAACGTTGGGTACAGGGGCTGCAGCGCTGCCATCGTGCGTCTTGCCATCAATCTGGTTGAGAGTGGCGCGCACGTGGAGAGTGTCATAGCACTGAATGTTCTGGAAGCTCGTGGTCCAGTCGTCACCCGGGGTCGCTGCGGCCTGGTCGGGCAGCGGGCTGCAACCCGCTATCTGCGGCAGAGGTACGGGAATGGAGTTGATCTCCGGCCCGTAGAAGTCGTTCAGGCCGTTGCCGCTTGGTCCTTTGACCAGCTCATATGCGGGATGCTTGTCGGTCCACGCGGTGTATCCACCAGCCGCTTTTACTACCTCGAAGATAGTGTTCACACGCAGAAACTGGTGAGGGAAGACCGGCGCACAGCCTTTGCTCGGGTCACGCGGCAGGAAGTCAGGATTGATTCCACCCGCGCCATCGAGCTTGCTCAAATCAAAATCATCAGACTCGTCGAAGCCCACCGGCGTGCCGATCTGGCCCGGGCAAGCGCCTCCGGGGATGCCGTTGGCTGTGTCCTTGACCGGGGGCGACAAGCTACGGTCATAGCTTACGTCGTAAAAAACCCCGGTGGAGCGCGGCGAGCCTCCGGTCAACTGCGCCAGCAGACCAGGAAAGGAATCCGAGGGTTTGGAACTGGAAGCCTGAATGTAGCTCACGCCATTTTGCGAGAGCTGCGCGAGATGCGGGCAATAGGGCTTGCCGCCGTTCACACCACTGATACCCTTGGCGCAATTGGCGAAGTCCAGCGCGTGCATTCCATCAACGCTGATCAGCAGAACGTGGCGGATTCCGTGATCGTCGTCCCGCCCGCCGTCGTGGTCACCGGCGTAGAGCCGCGGGGTGGTGGCTGCTGCCAGCAGAAAAATTCCGGTAAGTAGAACGGTCTTGAGTTTTATCATTTTGGTCATTCGATCTTTCTCCTCTGGGGTTGAGATATGGTTTGGTTTCGATTGAAACCAGTAATGAATGTAAAGATTGAGCGTCTGGTAAGGTCCAGGACCGGTTTCTTTCTCGAGCGAGGTACAAACACACTGCGAGGGTCGCTCAATTCTTTCCGCTAAGTTTTACTTTTTGAGTGTTAGAAAATTGTTACAGCGCGATGAAATTCTGATGAATTGCTGGTTACAGATGGTTTGGCCATGTGCGCTTCGGACCAACGGGCAATCAGAAGGGATGGCCCGTAACAGATCCACTTCAAAGCTCGAGGTTACTATGGCTTTGAACCTTTGGAAAAGTCGGTCAGAGGTATTCCGCGCCAATGGCTCTTGTCATAGTCGAAGTAAACAAGACCGTCGCGATAATCAATTTTCATTGCCGTGAACCCCAACGCCGTAATCCCCAGGATGCCCGACACCTCGGTGCCCGGATACCTGCTTGTCTTGGAAAGGTCGAAGGCCGTGATGGCGTCATTTTCTTTACGAAGGTTGCCAAATTCGAGCGCGATGTCACTCGTGGTGTAGACGTGTTTGACAGATCCGCTCAAACCTCGAATCCGCGCGTTGGACTCGTAGAGTCTCTTGACTTCGCGCGCCGCCTCCAGAGAAATCTGACTCGTAGGGAAGCCCGTGTCAATAAGGAACATTTTTTTTGGCGCTAGGTCTGCTACCGTGGTTGGAATCAACAGGAAATGCCCGAAGCGCCAGATTTTGGTGTACGACTGCATCTCGGGAGCCACATAGGGATCATGCGGCTCCGGAGTGGCGGCAGAATCTTCTTCATTGTCCGAGTTTGTACTCAGGCTCGCGGTTCCCTCTTTTTCATCAGGACGCTTCGGCAACTCCTCGAGCTTTAACTTCTGGTTGGGAAAGTCAAGGACAACAAGATAGTCTCTGAAAACATCAGCGCCGATCAGGCCATCGTCATCGAGGACCGAGCGTTTCTCGGAAACCTCAATCAGACAATTCTGGAACTCGAGGGTACCGACCTTAATGGAATCGGCATATCCGACGTAACCTTCCGTTTCCGCGCTATCTCCGATGCCTCCGATTTTCGTTGTCGTCAGCGGCTTGATGCCGGCCCTTTCAGCCATCTTTTTATTGATGAGCAGTCCTGACGCGCCGGTATCAAGAAGCAATCTTCCGGACTGGCCGTTTACCTTTACCTCCAAGCCGTAACCATGAAGATGCTTAGGATCAGTCATCATGACTTTCAGGTCGGTTTGGGTCGCCGTGAGTTCGCTCACCAGTTTGCACGATTGTTGCGGCACTTTTTCCTGCTCTTGCAGCGATGAAAGAGAGCGTTGCATCCTTTTGCGAGTGTCGGTGTCGTCGTTGCCCGGTTTTGCAAGGTAATCCTGAAGCAATTTGATTCGCTCCGAACGGCTCACGGTTCTCAGCCACCGCCCCTGGATGTCGGGATCATCCGGGTCAAGAGCATGGGCCTTTTCCAGCATGGTTTTTGCGCGCGCATGAAAAGAAAGGGCATCGTATAAGCGTGCCAGGCCCAAATAGGCGCGTGCCTCGGGATGGGTTGTGTTTACTGTTCTAAGAAATTCTTTTTCACTCTCCCCCATCTTGGCCTGCCGGAAATAGACTTCTCCTAGGGCCGTATGTGCAGCCAACGACTCAGGGACCTCAGCCACTCCCTTACTGGCGGTGTCATAGGCCGCTTCCACTTTCTCCTGCTTAAGGTATGCCCGCGCCAGACCGGCGTAGGCTTCCCCCGACTTCGGATCGTGTTGCAGCGCAGTCTGATAACTCTCAATGGCAGCATCGAACTTTCCAGTGCGGTAAGCCTGCAGTCCCTGCACGAGTAAGTCTGACAGCGACTTCTGCGGCGGTGCTTGAGCGGAAGAAGCGTCTTGCGCTCTTAGAGTGATGGCAAGAAAAAATAGAAGAAAAAACTCAAAAAGAAAATGTTTCATCGCGCGAGCGGCTCCAATGAACGGACAATTGTCTCACGTCGGCGCAAGGGACAGAGACTTTTTGTTATGCAATGTCGCACTGTGCCGTGCTTTGCCGCTTGAGCCTCTGTAGCCGCTCCGCTAACGTGGCATGAATCGTGGGACAGCGGCGTCTTTATTGCTTCGCTTGTCGCGCGAGCTGCTACTAGCGGCATGAGGCTTTCATGCAGAATTTGGCAACCGAAGAGAACTTCACCGAGGACCCGAGAGTCACCGTCGCGGGTGCGGCCAGCCGGCCGTTGACCCCAACGCAGAAATACCGGCCCGCGCTTCCGGCCAAGTCTGCGCGCCGGATATCGGTGCTGCGCCAGGCTCTGTATCTGCCCAAGACGCTGCTCGCTATCTACAAGATCATCCGGGAGGATTTTACAACTGCGGTCCTCGATGAGAACCTCTGGGCTTTTTGGGGCTTTCACCAGGAGGTCTTCGACCATGAACCCTGGGACCCGCACTACCGGGCGCGGATCTGGCAAAAAGCGCAGCTTAGCGCCATCGGGCCGCAGCATGTGATCGGCGGTCTGGCGGTCTGGGAAATGGCGTTCATGATGAACGTCGCCATGGAAAACGAGGACCCCATCATGGAATACAGCCAGCAAAACGGAGAGGGCTTCCGCTTTCTTCTGCCCACGCTGGGCCGGTTCATGGGAAAGAATGAGGAGCAGGCCAAGTATGCCGCCGAGCATGGCATGCCCTGGTGTGAAGCCACGTGGTGCGCCGAAGAGCGGCGGCATAGCAATGCCTTTGCCCGCATGATCGAACGCCTGATGAATGCATCGCCCAACAGGGAGAATCCCAATCAGCCCATGGTAGTGACCACCGATGAAGCGGCCGCCATGCGCCATATCATCAACCGGCAGACCACGGAATGGAACGCGAGCTCCAGCTACATCGTGATGGCAGCGCACGCGGCCAGCGACCTACACATCCTGGTCCGGAACATCGTGCGCGACGAGATCAAGCACTTGAGCATCCTGAGCGGCGCAGACTCGTATCTGTTTGGTCCGCGCCTGTGCGGACGATTTCTCGACTTAGTCAAATTGGGAATTGACAACTATCGTGGCCAAAGAAAAAACCGTTCCGGGGGCGATCTGCTGGGAAGCAATCCTGTCCTGGCCGTGGAAGGGATTGTGGCGCATCTTCTAACAGCGTTTTACGTGACCAAGTGGCTGCGGAGCGCCCCTTTGCGCACCATGGCTGCAGTCTTTGAGACGCCTTCAAAGCTGCCAGAGCCGGCTGCGTTTATTCCGTCGCAAGCGCGACAAGCGGAAATCAATGAGACTTTGCGAAGAGGGAGAGAGAAGCGTTTGGGTCTGCTGCGCTGGGACCCACAGAAGAGAAGCAAAGCCCTGGCGATGCGGTGTTTTGAAGAAGCCAACCGGGGGACCATCGAGAAGATCGCCGCGACTGAACTCTATGGCTTTCACGGCGCCGAAGTGCCCGGCTCTCGTGGAGACAGAACGATCAGAAAACGGATTGCGAGCCTTCGCCTCGAAAGTCAGGGTCTGGAGACGCACGGCAAAGAAATGCTCAGGGCATGTCTGCTCGACCACTTGCGTCATTATCAAATCCAAAATAATCGGCACGTCTTAGCCAGAATGGCTGCGGAGAGTTCGGCTATGCATCCAGTGCGAGCCCACAGCCGAGAGAAGGCGGAAGTACTTCCTTCATAATTTTGCTGGAGCGTTCATCAGTGCCGGGTGTGGTCTTCGGATCGTTCGGCGTTTGCTGGATGATATCCTGAATAGTGACTTTCATCTGCAAAGCTTTCCTCTTCGACCTCGATGGTGTTCTTGTGGATTCCACTCCTTCTGTAGCACGGATCTGGAAGAGGTGGGCACTCGAACACAACCTGAATCCCGAACTCGTGGTTGCTCACGCCCACGGCCGCCGCAGCATTGAGACCATCCGCGAATTTGCTCCCCACCTGGACGCAGAACAAGAGAACCGCCGAGTTGAGAACATGGAGATTACCGATAAGGATGGGATCACACCCATCCCCGGCGCGTTGGAGCTTCTGCGCCGTCTGCCGGTTGACCGGTTTGCAGTCGTCACCTCCGGCACGCGTCCTCTGGCCAAATCACGGCTGGAATACGCCGGATTCATCTGGCCGCCACACTCCGTCACCGCCGAGGACGTTATTCACGGCAAGCCATCTCCGGAACCATATCTCAAGGGCGCCGCTCTGCTGGGCTTTCAGCCCGCCGATTGCCTGGTCTTTGAAGATACAGTCGCCGGCATTCGCGCGGGCAAAGCCGCCGGCATGCGGGTCATCGGTCTTACGACTACCTGTTCGCCGGATGAATTGAAACTGGCGGATGCGCTCGTACCTTCTTTGGAGCACGTTAAGGTCGAATTTGTCGACGAAGCGTTCCGGCTCGACGTGAGACAAACGTGATCAACCGGCAAGCACATTTATGAACTTGAAAGTTGAAACCAGAAGCTGGAAACTATTGCGATGAATCGCAGAGATTTTTTACACACTGCCGCGGCAGGCGCATTGGCAGCGGCGGCTACGCAAGTAGCGGAGGCGCAGGAGCAATCGCCGTCGAAGGACACAGCTAGCAAAACCAGCCTGCCGAAATCCAACCGCAAAAAAGCCAACCTCAAGCTGGGAACGCAACATGGCGACAGCGACGACATTCTCAAAGCAATGGCCGCCTTCGGCGTGAACCACATCTGCGCCGAGCCGCCCTCACAATCACAAAGCTCTGCTGCGCAGCAAAAAAAAGACGATGACTGGTCCGTAGACGGGTTATCACGCAAGCGCGAGCACATCGAATCGTTTGGATTGAATGTGGAGGCGCTCCGCCTGCTCCATCCCACTTACATCACCAGATCAGAAATTCCGAACGTGATGATGGGCAAGGGCCCCGAGCGCGACCGCGAGATTGACGCTATCTGCGAGAAAATTCGCAGCGCCGCCAAGGCGGGATTCCCCATGTTGACCTATAACCTCTCAATGCTCGGGGTGGTGCGGACCGAACCCACACCAGGCAGAGGCGGCGCGACCTATGCAACCTTCAACTACGAGCAGACGGCCGACCGCGACAAGCTGACGGAAGCTGGAGTGGTGAGCGCGGAGCAATCCTGGGAGCGCATCGCTTATTTTCTGCAGCGGGTAGTACCGGTGGCGGAGGAGAACAAAGTACGAGTGGCCTGCCATCCGCAAGACCCGGCTATGCCTGAGCCGCAGGGCTTCCGCGGGGTGCATCGCGTCCTCAGCACCGTGGACGGACTTAAAAAGTTTATTGCACTGAGCCCAAGCCCTTATCACGGACTGAATTTCTGCCAGGGCACAATTTGCGAAAGCCTGAAAAATCCCAATGAAGAAATTCACGATGCGATCCGTTACTTCGGCTCGCGCGGAAAGATTTTCAACGTGCACTTCCGCAACATTAAGGGAGGCTTCCTGAATTTTCAAGAAACCCTTCCCGATAACGGCGATGTAAATTTTATCCGCGCTATCCGGACTTATAAAGAAGTTGGCTATGACGGCATGTTGATGCCTGACCACGTGCCGAAAATTGACGGCGATACGGGCGGCAGGCAAGCCTTTGCCTATTGTTTCGGTTACATCCAGGCCCTGATCCAGATGGTGAATCAGGAAGGATAGAATCCTGGGCGACATCCGTCGCTCCCGTCGAATCAATGGCACAAGGTACTAAAAAAAGCTCGGCTTGACCTACATGCTGCTATTCTCTAGGCATTCAGTTACAAATGATTGCTTCGGCGGGCAAACCATGTGCAAGAAGCTTCTGACCATTTTTTCAGCGATAGTTTTTCTGCTGTGTCCTCTCTATGCGCTTTCGCCTGCGGATCAACCTGACCTAGCCCAGCAAGCCGATGACATTGTTGCTGGTTTTAGAAAAATCATCATTCTGACCTCTGATAGCTCTTCGCTCGATGACATCACGCGCGAGCGAGTTTCCATGCTGGGCAAGATGTTGTTCCAGCAGAATGAAGAACGGCTTTCGGCCTTGAGTGTAACCTTATCCAGCGACCCAACCAAGCTCGGGGTTTTCCTTGACCGGCTGGAAAGTAATCCGGATTATCACGATGCTGACAAGCTGATATTCCGCGACCTGTTGGATGACCTTACTGCTAATCTGCCGCAAGACAAAAATTCGCAACCTCTCAAGAAGCGCATTGCCGAAGACCAGGCTGCCCTCGACCAGATCCAGGCACTGTATCAAAAAGAATTAGCCAAGGTCTTCGACCAATTCCAGGCTCGCGGCATGCCTGTGCGGCGCGAGGCCTGGGAGAAATACCTGGCTTTCATCAGGCAAAAGTATCAGCGCGAGGAAATCCTGAAAGAACATGAAGCCGACCTTCCTGAGGATGAAACTCGCGGCGGCGGCCGGACTCACTCGAAGAAAAATCGTGATGAACTCTTTGGCACTGAGTTGCCGCCAAAGACGCTGCTACTGACTTTCGATGATGGGCCGCATCCTCGTTATACAGCGCAGATCCTGGAGATCCTGAAAAAATACAATCTGCAGGCGGTATTTTTTGAAGTCGGGCGTAACTTGGGAACAGTCGCGGACGATGGCACTATCACGCTTACCAAGACAGCAGACGAGAGCTATCACATCCTTGAAGCTGGTTCCTCTATCGGGAATCACAGCTATACGCACGCCTTGCTGCCTAAGTTAAGTCGGGCGAAATATTCCTATGAGATTGAGACTACCAACAAGCTGCTCAAGTACATCTTGAAGGATGATCCGGTTCTGTTTCGTCCGCCTTACGGGGCCCGTAACCAGGGCATCTTGCAGGAGGTGCAGTCAGACAAGCTGAAATCCATGATCTGGAACATTGATTCCATGGATTGGGCCGATCCTGTTCCCAATTCGGTAGCGCAGCGGGTTTTGCAGCAGGTGGATCACGAGGGCCGGGGCATCATTCTGTTTCACGATATCCACCGCCCAGCCGTAGAGGCCCTGCCGTCACTGATCGAAACCCTGCAGAAAGCGGGCTATCGCTTTGCCTCGTGGAATGGGACCGGATTTTCAGTCAGTGACTCGCGCGGCATCCAGACGATTGCGCTGCCCAAGCCCTCCGAACCGTCTTATCGTGAGAGTTGGGCCGCCATCATCGGCATAGACAACTACCAGAAGTGGCCCAAGTTGCGTTACGCTGCCAATGATGCCCAGGGCGTGCGCGATTTGTTGGTCCAGAAGTATAAGTTCAAACCGCAAAATGTATTTTTGCTGCTGGACGGAGATGCCACCCGCCAGAACATTCTCTCGCTGCTGGGTGACAAGCTGGCTAATCAAGACATGGTCAAGCGCGAAGACCGGGTGTTTGTCTTCTACGCCGGTCATGGCGCCACGCGCAAGCTTCCCTCAGGACGCGATCTGGGCTACATCATTCCGGTTGATGCTGACCTCGAGAACTATCAGGGGCAGGCCATCTCCATGACTAACTTTCAGGATATCGCCGAGGCCATCCCTGCCAAGCACCTGCTGTTCGTCATGGATTCCTGTTACAGCGGGCTGGCTTTGACGCGCGGAGGCACGATTTCGAACTCCTCCAATTATCTCCAGGAAATCGCACGCCGTGAGGCCCGAGAGATGTTTACCGCGGGCGGCGCCGATGAGCAGGTGGCCGACAACGGTCCCAATGGGCACTCCGTGTTTACCTGGACCCTGCTGCAAGCGCTCGATGGACGCGGCGATCTCAACGGCGATGGCGTTATCACCGCAACCGAGCTGGCCGCCTACGTTGCGCCCGCCGTCTCAGCGCTGTCGCACCAGACCCCTGCTTTCGGCAATATGCCGGGCAGCGAAGGCGGTGATTTTATCTTTGATCTCAACCACGACTCCGAATTTCTGAATGCAGATTCGGCCCAGTTGGGCGATGACGCAATTCGTCTCAACTCTGAGGTTGAGAAACTTCGCTCACAAAATGAGAAACTGCAACAGCAGCTTGCTACAGCCCAGGCCCAGCTTCAACAGAAAGGCCAGACGAGAAGCCAGGCTCCCTCAGCCACGGAAACAGCGCTGGGCTTCAATGATGAGGGCCTACGCCTCTACAAAGAAAAGAAGTATGACGAAGCCTTCGCCAAGTTCGACCAGGCTGCCGCCCTCGATCCGCAAAACGCAGAAGCGGCAAACAATGTCGGGTTTATTTTGTACAAGCTACAGAAGTATGAGGATTCACTCACATGGTTCCAGAAAACCATTCGCCTGGCCCCGACCCGCGTGGTTGCCTACATAAACCTGGGAGACGCTTATGTGAAGCTTGAACGCAAAAGCGAGGCGAAACAAGCCTACGAAAAATATCTTGAGCTGGCACCTAACTCCAGGGAAGCTGCCGGCGTTGCGGCAAAGCTGAAAGCGCTTGCCCCGTGATGGGGTAACCGTGCTAGATTTATTTGTGGGAGTGGAAGCCGAAGATTACCCGGTTGATTACGAAGGTAACTTCTGTGTAGAAAGAACATGTTGGTAAAATAAATTTGTCTAAGACTATGCACTGCCCAGAATGTACTGCTCTTACCCGCGCAGGAGAAATGCGGGAAACTGAACCGGGGACGTATGTTTGTCCCAAATGCAAGCATGAGGTTAGAGACAACGATCCAGCATTCATTTGTTCCTGCCGGCACTGCACGGCCTCCCCTGTGAAGTGAGCCGCCAGCCCAAAGCCTGATCCGCGAAAGCAGGAGAAGGATCCCTGTGAAACTCGTTGTGTTTTGAAGAATTGGGGTGGGTAGTGGGATTTGAACCCACGACAGCCGGAGCCACAGTCCGGTGTTCTACCGCTGAACTATACCCACCGTAGGCAGAATTTTATTGTACACGATACAAGGTGCACAGACACCGTGCGCGGACTCAGTGCGACACGCGTTGTTTGCCGCACAAGCGTTGCTTTTACGAATCCAGCGAGCATGCGCCCGGTCCACGCGGGTCGCCGCACGAGCCGCAAGGGCCAGCCGCAGCGCGGCCGGGACTTTTGGACGCGCTAGTAGCAACGGCAAACACCGAAAGCTGTTGCTTGAGACGTGTGCTCTTGCAGGCAGGGCATGAAGGCTTTCGTGAACCCTGCACCAGGGCTTCAAACTCTTTTGAACATTGCTGGCAAATATATTCGTAGATAGGCACGGCTTTTTATCCTTAGATTTAAAACTTTCAAACGAGCCACGACAGAGAAAATATTGCCCTGATTGCAGCTTCACCGTTAACATTCATTATAGATGTCTTTCGAGAATCTCCCAACTGAAGTCGTTGTCGAGAATGCCCAGGAGCCACTCCGCGACGGCGGCGATTTCCGCCCGCGCCGCTGGCTTGCCGGCGGACATCGCATGACCCTGGCTGGCAATTTTCTTCCCCGTAAGAATCTGCTGGCCGCTCCGGAAGAGCGGTTGTTTGCCGTCGAACCCGGGGTGCAAGTCCTCTGCCACTGCCACTGGCAACAGGACCGGGGCCAGCCAGCAACGCTCATCGTTCTTCACGGACTCGAAGGCTCCAGCAACTCGCAATATGTGATCGGCACGGCGAACAAGGCGTTTGCCGCGGGCATGAATGTGGTGCGCATGAACATGCGCAACTGCGGCGGCACGGAAAAACTGACGCCTACGCTGTACCACTCCGGGCTCTCTGCCGACGTTGCTGCCGTGGCCAATACGCTTATCGAAGAAGATAAATTGACTGGCATCGTGCTCGCGGGTTACTCCATGGGCGGCAATCTTGTGTTGAAGTGTGCAGGAGATTGGGGCGCGAAGGCCCCGCAGCAACTCCGTGCCGTGTGCGCCATTTCGCCCGCGTTTGACCTGGCCCCCTCTGCCGACGCGCTGCACAAGCCCGCCAACTGGATCTACGAGCAGAAATTTCTTTTGGGCTTGATGCGCCGCTTCCGCCGTAAAGCAGAATTGTTTCCCGAGCGCTATACGACCACGGGATTAAAACGCATGCGCAGCGTCCGCGAGTTCGATGAGTTCATTACCGCGCCGCATTCCGGCTTTACCGGTGCGGATGATTATTATCATCGCGCAGCCGCGGCGCGCGTGATTGACCGCATCCAGGTGCCTACTCTTATCGTATACGCCCAAGACGATCCTTTTATCCGCATTCTTCCGGAGAGCCGCGCCAAAATAACCGCCAATCCGCACATTCAGTTCATTGAAACTGAGCATGGCGGTCATTGCGCCTTCCTGGCTGAGCCCAACGGATACGATGGCTACTGGGCCGAGCGCAAAATTATTGAGTTCGTAAAGGCAGTACTCGGTACTCAGTAGTCAGTACTCAGAAAAGCCCACAGCGGATCGGCGCGGATTTCGCGGATCGGGGGCTCCCCTTGCACGCTTGGGGGTAATCTGTAGGTTATCTTCGACCCCAATTGGGCACAATGAAGATAAACCGTTCGGGCCTTGCCAATTGTGTGTGGACCCAACCCCTTGCATGCTTGGGTGTAGGTGCTTAAGTCCTTCATCATCAATGGCACCAGGAATGGACATTAGCCCAACAAAATGGGTTTGGAACAAGGATTATGTTTACTTCGCGGTAAACTTTAGAGAAGTTTCGAGTTTCCAATTTCAAGAACTCAGCACAATCAATTTTCAAAGATCCATAGAGGCTAACGCCTCCGCATTCTGGAATGCTGGGTACACCCACGGCTCGCCGGGGCAGACTTCCAGGGACAAATGATAACCAGCACTTTCTCAGAAGTTAAGACTTTGATACCACAATGGGACCATGCGGAACCGTCTGACCAGCTTTTGGACTGAAGCGGGCATTTGAGCATCCCGGCACAACAAAACACCACATTTTTATCCATTTGTGTTTTCATACATTTATGCACGCTGATTTCTCGGTTGAGTTGGGCGCAGAAGATGACAGCCTGGAGCTGCCCTGGGCTTCGCCCGATGGTGCTCTGCGTTATTACGACGTCCGGCGCCAGCCCGAACTTCTGCTGAATATTCAGGAGGCCTTCGAGAACGAAGAGCTGGGGCACTTTCTCGCATCCATTAATTCGCAAGCCAGCATTTTTGAAAGTTCCAAGTGCGACGTATGGACCACCCGCGAGTTGACCGAAGAAGAATTGATTTACGGAGTGGAGTGCAAATGCGCCTCCTATATAGACCTGATCTTTACCCAGCCTGAACCACGGTACTCTTTTGAGCAGCATGAAGAGCTGGTGCGCAGTGCCTGCAATCTGTTGCAACGTGTCCCCGAAATTTCATCAGCCGTGGAACTCATTATTCGCCGTTGTTATTTCAGCACTGAGCCCGAGACAAGACAGGAGGGCTTCGGCATCACCTTTTATCTTTCCGGCTACGGTGAAGATGAAGATGCAGCCCGCAGTCACTGGAACATCGGCCTGCGGCTGGTGGAGAATGCCTTGCTGCAAATCTCAGCCACACAGCGCAAATAATTAGTACTCAGTACTCGGCAATAATAGAGTTGGCTCAGCAGGTCACTTTTTCTGAGCAGCGATTGCCCGACTGGTCAGTTCCGCCACAAACTCAGTCTTGGCAGTGTTGTACGCGGACCGATCCTCTCGGAACCGTTCGGCGAGTGCGATCTTCAGGTCGCCGTAGATTTTGGCGTCCTTGGGGTGCGCGCGGAGGTAATCTCGGAACGCAATGTGCCTTCGAAACTCGACACTGCATGGTGGGCAAAGGTAAAGGTGATGCGGAGGATCGTTGACCGGTGCAAAGAAAGCCTCGCGCCCGAGGATGCCCAGGTTTCCCCGATGGACATAGCCTAAGGTCGCAATGCGCTCGATGGCCGTGGGAAGCATCGGTTCCGATGTCAAAAGCACATCGATGTCGATGATCGGCTTTGCCGCCAGATCAGGAACGGCAGTGCTGCCGACGTGCTCAATAGCCGCCGCCATGTCACCGAGTGCATCGGCGATTCGCTTGCGAAGGGACTGAAAGAGCGCGGGCCAGTTAGAATCGTAGTCCAAAACGATAACGGGATTCGCCATGGCTGAATCAAGTATATTGATGCCCGGTACTCAGTAGTCAGAATGAGGACGCCCTACGACATTTGCAGACACACTGTTGGCTCTTAGCCTTTAGCTCTTGGCTTGTTTCGGGTATACCTGTCTAGATTTGGTTTGGACCAGCAGGAGTCCCGCAGAGGCCTAAAGCTCCGGCCCATTCTTGACGGACTTGCCATAATGTTTCGGTACATTCGGTTGTTGTTCTAAAATGAATGCACGGGCGCGTAGCTCAATTGGATAGAGCATCAGCCTTCTAAGCTGAGGGTTGCTGGTTCGATCCCAGCCGCGCCTACCATTTTTCAGGTTTTCCCAATTTGGAGTTTCCCATGGCAGAAAAAACTGACGAGAACAAAGTTCACAAGAGCGAGGCCGACTGGAAGGCGCAGCTCACTCCTGAGCAGTATCATGTGACCCGGGAAAAGGGGACCGAGCGGGCCTTCACCGGTGAGTACCATAACGCCAAAACTCCCGGAGTTTATATCTGTGTCTGCTGCGGCCAGGAACTCTTCAGCTCCGATACCAAGTATGAATCCGGCACCGGATGGCCCAGCTTCTGGCAGCCCGTCGCCGAAGGGCGCGTGGTCACGCATACCGATATCAGCTATGGCATGATGCGCACGGAAGCTTTATGCAGTCGCTGCGACGCCCACTTGGGGCACGTTTTTCCTGATGGCCCCAAGCCCACCGGCCAGCGCTATTGCATGAATTCGGCTTCTTTGAAGTTGCAACCGAAGTAGGGTAGGTTCTTGGTCGACAAGATTGATCCCTGACCTCAGTTACGATACTCGACCCGGTTTGTCTTGATGCATATCTATGTCTTTGTATCACTTTATTTGAATGGACCTTGTTGGAGCAATCCCACAATTGGGGTTCTTTGCAGGCCCGGCTGAGCGTTGTAACGGGCGGTACACCCGCAACTGCATCGAGAGAATTCCCTGATGCTGCATCTCATATCGAAACATTCTCGGGGTGTTTCGACTACGCGCTCCAGATTCTGTTGACCGTAAGTGAAATCGTGGCGCTCCGCTCAACATGACAGAGATTGCTCAACATGACAGAGATCAAGGTTGCAACGTGAAACTACTGGCAACTGGGAATTGAGAACTGGGAACCGCTTTTCAGCTTTGCAGCAGTTGCGCCGCAGCACTAATCTGGCCGCGCAATTTGTCCTGGGTAGCGCCCATGGTTTTGGTTTTCTCGGTCAGGCCGCGCTGTTCCGCCACCACTCCCACCTGGGCAGATTCTTGCAGCGCGCGGTTGGAAGCGGTGAGCAGATAGGCAAGGGAATCGGCGTGGGGCTTCCAAAGGTAGGAGGAGTCACGCTTGCTTTTATAATCTTCCATCTCCTGTTGCATGCGGGCATAGAGAGCGACCATATAGCAAACTGCGTTGATGTAATCGGCGCGAAAGCTCTTTTCCGTGTTGTAATCGGCGCGAAAGGCCTCGGTTTCAGCCGGCGTGAGCAGGATGTTGCCATTGCGCATGGGAACAATATTGGCCACAGCCGCGTCGGCAGCCCGCACGAAATTGCGAATGGATTCCACCGCGCCTTTGACCTTGGTTTCTTCCATCATGTTGCTGGCGCCCGATCCCCGTCCCGGGGCCTCGGCCAGGGACTGCACTCCGGGTGGCGTGGGAGGCAGCGAGCTGCGAGAAGGAGGCGCTGCTGCGGCGGCAATGGCCGATGCAGATTTGGGAGGCGGAGTGGGGACCGAAGCAGTCCTGTGAGAACGCCGGCTGTCCACCGCCTTCTTGAATCTTGAAATTTTCTGAAAATTTTCCTTGGCCCCGCCGTACTCCTGGGTGAGGATCTTGTGTTCTTCCACCTCGGCCAGGTTCTTGACGGTGACGTCGCCATCCACGCGGCTCATGATGCTGCCGCCATCCTGCTGCACTTTTGCGGCGAAGGCTTTGATCTGGTTGGTGGCGTCGTGGAACAGGTCATCGAAGCGCTTCCCGAAAAAAACGTTATACACCGCGCTGCAGGCCAGCACCTGGGGATGATAAAACGACGCTCCAAAGTGGCTCTTCAGCTCGCGCACCCGCTGCAGGATGCCGGAATCCATCAACTGGTCGAAGTGGCGAAACTCATCAGCTTCCTGGTGCAGGAACTGGAACTCGCGCAGCAGTTGCTCGTGCTCTGTGGGCAACGGCGAGACCGGTGCTCCCAGAATTTGCTGGATCTCTTTTTCGAATTCCTGCGCCTGTTCCTGGCTGTAAATATAAGAATAGGTGTCACCCAAGTGTCCACCGGTGGTCCCAGGCCGCCTCGCGGCCGTAGGCCCAGGATGGCGCAGAAGATAGGTGCTGAGAAAATCGGTTTTGTCGCGGTCGGCATCGAGCGGCGAAGACTTGAACACGTAGTAACGGTAAAGCGGCTCGGCGGTCTCGCCGGGCAACGCTTGCTGCTTGAGGGCATCGCGCATCATGGGCGCGGTAATGGCCATATCCAGCAGCCGCAACCAGGCTTTCATCTGCTGTAATGTCTGACTGTGCCGTTCGGGAGCGATGTCAGGTTGGCGCACTTCTTGTGGGACAGGGAAAGACTGCCCCATGAATTTTTGCAGAAGCTGCAAATAAAATTTATGAACCGCTACAATATCCAGCAGCTCATTGGTAACGTCCTGCGCCACGCAAATGCTCCGGGCTCCTCGCCGCGCAGATCTTATGATCTTGCCTGGGGGACGAGGCGGGGAGATAATTGCGCTCAGTTTAGTGCAAAATTCGGGCGAGAACAAGTGGCGGCGTAGATTACCCTTGTGAATTCAATAGCTTACAAGGGATGCCATGCCGGATTAGAAATGATTCGCACTAGTTGATGGAGTAATTGTGTAATCGGGTAATTTTGTAATTGATTCGTTTTCAATTACCCAATTACGCAATTACCCAATTTTACAATTTCATCACCAACTTCGCGATGGTCTGCAATTGCATGTTCGACGTTCCTTCGTAGATCTTTCCGATCTTGGCGTCACGGAAATATTTTTCCACCGGATAATCTTTTGTGAATCCGTAACCACCGTAAATTTCCACGCACAGCGAGCTTACGCGCTCGGCCACCTGGGAAGCGAACAGCTTGGCCATGGCGGCTTCTTTCACGAAGTTCATGCCGGCATCTTTCATGCGCGCGGCGTTATAGACCAGCAGGCGCGCGGCTTCGATCTCGGTGGCCATCTGCGCGATCTGGAACTGGATCCCCTGGAACTCGGCCAGCGTCTTGCCGAATTGCTTGCGCTCCTGGGTGTACCTGGTGGCGTACTCCCACGCGCCGCGGGCGACGCCCAGCATCTGCGCTCCAATTCCGATGCGGCCCTCGTTCAGGGTCTCGATCGCGATTTTATAACCCTTACCCACCTCGCCCAATACATTGGATTTGGGCACGCGGCAATCTTCCAGCAGCAACTCGCAGGTGCTCGATGCCCGAATGCCCAGCTTGTCTTCCTTCTTGCCCACGCTGAATCCGGGAAACTCTTTTTCAACGATGAAAGCGGTGATGCCTTTGTAGCCGGCGGAAGCATCCACCGTGGCAAAGAGAATAAAGATGCCGGCTTCTTTGCCGTTGGTGATCCACAGCTTGCGTCCGTTCAGGATGTATTCGTTGCCCTTCAATTCAGCGCGCGTCTGCAGGGCGAAAGCGTCAGAGCCCGATCCGGCTTCGCTGAGCGCATAAGCGCCCACGGTGTCGGCGGCCATGCGCGTAAGGTATTTTTTCTTCTGTTCGCTGTTTCCCCATTTGAGAAACGCATTGGCGGTAAGGGTATTTTGCACGTCAACAATCACACCCGCCGAGGCGTCCACGCGAGAAATCTCTTCCACGGCAAGACAAGCTTCAAAAAATGTTCCACCACCTCCGCCGTACTCGGTTGGGATTTCGATGCTCATCAGTCCCAATTGAAAGAATTGCGAAATGATGGTGGGATCGAAGACCCCTTTTTCATCCATCTCTCTGACGTGCGGCCTGATTTTTTCTTCGGCAAACTGCCGTATATTTTCGCGAAACAGGGTTTCGTCTTCGGTAAGCGCGATCAGAGGGGCAGGCGCGGCGTGGTTTTGAACAACGGCTTCAGACATAAAATCCTCGCCAAAATTCTAACACCCCCTTGCTCTTGTGATTTACGATTTACGATTTACGAATTACGATTTGCGATTTTTCATTCTCTATTTACTCTTTGGATCGAGGCTTTTTTTCTGAGAGCTTGCAACTTGGAGCTTGGAGCTGAGAAGTGGTAGGCTTTAATTCGCGGAAAAACCCCTTGAATCAGGCTACTTCCCAACATGTGCCCACGTGCGTCAGATGCGGCGAGCCTCTTGCTGTCAACGAAGAGGGCGTCGCTCCAGTCTATTGTGATCGCTGCGCCGGGCAAGCCGTGTCGCGCGCGCGCAAAGGCATGAACACCGGCAGCCTGCGCGATTTCCCGGTTACAACCACACTGATTGCGATCAACTTGCTGGTATTTGTGGGGATGGTGCTGACCAGCGATTCTCCCACCCAAGCTTTTATTGAGCCCAGCAATGCCGACCTCATCCGTTGGGGAGTAAACAACAGGTTTTTAACTCTGGGTGGTGACTACTGGCGGCTGCTGACGGCCAATTTTTTACACATTGGGATAGTTCACATAGCTTTCAATATGTGGTGCATGTGGCGTTTAGGCAGGCTTTCGGAACGCTATTTTGGGCGCTGGTCCACCGCGGCGATTTATGTTCTCACGGGCGTGGGTGCAAGCCTGTTGAGCATCACATATAGCATCAACCACCAGCCTGGACGGCTGTCAGCTGGAGCTTCAGGAGCAATCTTCGGGATCGCCGGGGCCCTTATTGCCGGACTTAAATTTGGCAATCTTTCAATCGCGGAAGGTGAACGCCGGGCGGTGCTTAGCAGCGTGATCCTTTTTGCGGGCTTCAACTTCTTGATTGGATTTGGATATCTGGGATTTGGGGGCGGTATTGACAATATGGCCCATCTTGGAGGGTTTGCCTCCGGGCTTCTAATCGGCGTCCCTTTGGCGACATCACTAACTCGATCAGCAGGCGTGAACAGGGTGATTCAAGTTTCCACCTTGGCAATAACAACCCTGCTATTCGCGGCCGCCGGCGCCGAGCTTGTGAATTCCAAAGGGCATCAAAGCAGGATAGTCCGTGCTGAATGGTCGCTGGAAGATAAAGATTATCCCGCCGCAATAAGAGTTCTGGAAAAAGATACGGCTGCTGTACCCGGCGATGCAGAAGCTCTGGCCCTGCTGGGCGTTGCTTATGCATTGAACAATGAGCCGGCAAAAGCGATTGTCGCTTATAAAAAAGCGTTAGAGCTGGATCCCAGCCTCACTGAGGTGCAAGATAGCTTGCGCGAGTTGCAGGGGAATGCACCGGCATCCCAGCCTCCCTCAAAATAAGTTTTTAATCAGCGTTTAATCTACGGCGGAATTCTTTGTTTTTCTCTGTGTCTCTGTGTCCCTGTGTCGCTGTGGTGAATGAGCAGTCTTCAACTCTTTCCGCGCTGCATAGCCCGTGCCAGAGTGGTATCAAGTGCAGATTTGGCCTTGGCGTATTCTTCTGGAGAGATTTTTTGCTGCAGCCTGTCGCTTTCCAGTTGAAAGAGTTCTTCTTTCAGAGCTTCCAGCAACGCCGAGGAGCGGTTCCCAGAAGCCGGAACTGTAGCAACCGCCGCCGGCATCGATGCGGATATGGTCTCACCCTGCCGTCCCGTGATCCAAAAAGTTCCTAGTGCAAGGAATAGGGCACATGCTCCCAGGATGATCCATAAGCGGTAATTTTGCATTGGATCAGGTGTTCCTTCAGGCACCGCCATGCCTCCGCCCGGACGGCTGGCCGGTGCTGCAGCGGCGCTTGCGCTTTCATTTCCAGAAGCCTCGTCGCTGCCGCCATCGAGGCTCTTGAGCGCATCCTGGGGAATGGCGCCGCTTCCCGCGATACGGAAGGCGGTTGCGCTTCCCGGCATGACATTTTTGGCCGCCTGTACAACTACACCCTTATCATCCATCGCAGTGTTGTAGTACCCCGGCTGTGCCGCTGAGAACTGAATGGATTTAGGCAGCTCAATCGCCATCATATCCATTGGCACCGTAAGGTGCGGGGTGAAGTTGGCCGAGCCTGAATAAGGCATGTGATACTCGACGCGAAACTGGGTCTCGCCCGGGCGCAGCGGGAAAACAAAAGCGTAGTGACCGCTGTCGGCAAGAGGGACCGGAGCGGAGTTGACCGCCATTCCGCCTGGCCCCGCGGCCATGGAAGAATCCATTTGTGCGCCTTCCGGCAGATAGATTTCGAAGGTCTTCTCGCTCATCAGCGTGCGCGGCGGGGTGGAGGTGTTGCGCAACGCGAAGATCTCAGCGACCCGCAAGGTGCTGCCGTCGCTCTGGATGCGCATGACGTCGGCGGTACCTGCAATGCCCGGCAGTTTGGCCGCGGCCTCATAGACCTCGACCTCTCCCACCGACTCGGTTCCCGGCGGCGCCACCGCGTGGTAGTTTACGTTCTCATGGTTCACCCTGACCACGTGAGGCGTGCTGCTGTCTTGCACATTCAACGTGAAGCGCCCCTTGCTGTCGCTCCTGGTGCGCGTCTCTTCTTCCATGCCCCCGGCAAGCTTCAGCAGGATCACAACATCGCCCGCAGAAGGTTTGAGGGTGGTGCCATTTTTTACGGTGCCGGTGATAGTGGAAGCGTTGCTTGCCCATGTGGCCAGGGCAAGAAATAAAATCAGAAAGGTATTTTTAGGATTAAGTAATAAAGACATGAATTGGTCCGCGTTCATCCGCGTAAATCCGCGGCGAAAATTTATTTTCCTTCCAGATCAGCGATTTGGGCCAGCACCTGCGCCGCTTCTTCTTCCAGCGAGGTTCGCAGGCTTTGATAGTCTTCCACCGAAAACTTGCCAGCCTTGTTTTCAAAATTCAGGTCACGCAGATTTTCGTAGATGACCTCTTTACGCTCTTTCAAGTAAGCCAGGCGGTCCTTGGTAGGAGCCGCAGTTACCTCGCTGGGCACCGCGAAAACATAGCCGAGCAACCCAAGGGCAAACAAGATACACGCAGCAAGCGGGGCATAAGCAGCGATATTCATAATTCAGTCTCCCGTCGCGCTTGTTCGCGAAATTCCTCCAACTGCCCGGTTGATGCGGCCGCTTCCGCTGGCAGCAAAGGTTTGTTCTTCCAACTCATCACGATCATACCTGCAAAAGCGAACCCAGCCAGCAGCACGGCAAAAGGCATGATCCAGGCAATCCGGTTGAACCCGGTTGTTGTGGGTGCAGCCAGCACCGTGGGGCCGTATTTCTGAACAAATGCCTGCAGCACCAGATCGTTGCTGTCACCACGGCTAACCGCAGCGATCAATTCATTCCGCATCCTGTCAGAGTAAGTGCAACCCACGTGATTGCACTCCAGCAGGATCTGGTTGCAGCCACAGACGCAAATCAGCTTCTTGTGGCCGAGACTATTGAAGCGCGCTTCGGCATCGTCCCCCGCTCCCAAGAAAAATACGGAGAACAATACCACCGCAACCACTTGCATACAGCGGGTTGCTGTCAGCAATCGCCTACCGGTCGCTCCCTGTGCGTGTACTTTTACGGTCTGCATCTCAATCTCCCGCTCCTGTGGTCTGCGCCAGGCCCACATCTGGCGCGGTTGCGCGTACAGGGACCGATTGAGCGACTTTGACCGCAGCTTCGTTAGGAACCAGCGCGAGCAAGGTCCCGAATACTATGAGCAGCCAGCCTGTCCAGAGCCATGCCACCAGCGGATTCCGGTGCGCGGTAATGATGGGATGGTCGGTATCATTATTGTGTCCGGCATAGACGAGATAGAGGTCTTCGATAATCGAGGAGTGGACCGCGGGAAGCGTGTTCGGCTGCTGGCTCGCCTTGAACACACGCCGCTCAGGATACATCGTTGCCAGCGGGTGGCCATTCTTAGAAACGTCAATAATGGCGTATGCAGACTCGAAATTTGGATTGTCATCCTGCGTATAGGAGCGGCAGGTCAACGTATAGCTGCCGATCTGCATGGAGTCGCCGTTGCCCATTTCCTGCTCTTTGGTCTCGTTGAATGCCGAGCCCGCGAGTCCTATGACTGCCACGACCACGCCAAAATGCACGACATAGCCGCCGTAGCGCCGGGTGTTACGGTGCCAGAGTTGCGCAACCGAAGAAAAAAGATTGCGTCCGGTGTGACTGCTGATGACGCGCGCTCCGCGTAAAAACTCCGAGAGAATCGTCGCCATTACCATCACCGAGAGTGATATCGCCATGAGGGCGTAGAAATATGAGACGTCTTCCCAGGGCCTCATCTTACCAACCATGAGTGCAATCGCTGTGCCCACTGCCACTGCGGTAGGAATGGCGAAGTTGCGCTTCAGGCTCGCGAAAGAGGTCCTTCTCCACGCCAGTAGCGGACCCACCGCGGTCAGCAGCAGCAGGAGCAGAGCGATGGGAACATTGACGTGGTTATAAAAAGGTGGACCCACTGTGATCTTATTTCCCGTCACCCATTCTGAGAGAACAGGAAAGAAAGTTCCCCACAGCACAGCAAAGCACGACACCAGAAGAAGCAGGTTGTTAAACAGGAAGCTGGATTCACGCGAGACCAGCGACTCCAGCCGGTGTTCGCTCTCCAGGTGAGAGCGGTTCTTGATAAAGAAGAAGATGCAGACGGCAAGAATAATCGCCAGGAAAATAAGGAACCAGTCTCCAATGGAAGATTGCGCGAAGGCGTGCACCGAGCTGATCACGCCGCTGCGCGTGAGAAAAGTTCCGAGAATCGAGAGCATGAAGGTGGCAAAAATGAGCCAAACATTCCAGATTTTCATCATGCCGCGCTTTTCCTGCATCATGACTGAGTGCAGGAAGGCCGTACAGGTCAGCCAGGGCAAGAGCGAGGCATTCTCTACCGGATCCCATCCCCAGTAACCGCCCCAGCCCAGCACGTAATAGGCCCAGTGCGAACCCAGGAAGATGCCACAGGTGAGGAACATCCACGTGACCATCGTCCAGCGGCGTGTGATATGGATCCATTTTTCGCCGGGATAGCGCATAATGAGCGCCGCCAGGCCAAAAGCAAACGGCACTGACATTCCCACATAGCCCAGGTAGAGCATGGGCGGATGGATGACCATTTCGGGGTACTGCAGCAGAGGATTGAGTCCGTTTCCGTCCGTGGGAATCTCTCCTTGCACCAGGGAAAAAGGCGTGGCCGCAATATTCAATAAAAGAAGAAAGAAGACCTGTATTCCAGCCAGAACCACCGAGGCATGGGCCGTCAGGCGAATATCAACCTTGTGCCGCAAACGCAGCACAAATCCGTAGGCCCCCAGCAGCAGCGACCACAGGAGCAGGGAACCCTCCTGTCCCGACCACAACACAGCAAATTTGTAGGGCGCGGAGAGAGCGCGGTTGCTGTGGTGCAGGATATAAGCGACGGAAAAATCGTCATGAAACGCCGACCACAGCAGCGCAAAGCCAGCACCAGCCACGGCGATGAAGGATGCGATCCCGGCGCGGCGCGCAGTTTCCCCCAGCAGGCGGCTGGCTGAGTTCTCTCGCAGCAAACAGACCGCCCCCACCACCAGGGAATACAGACTCAGGATAAGAGCGCAGAGGAGTGCGAAACTACCAAAAATAGGCATGGAATTATGAATCCGAGGCGAAATTTTATTCTTTCAAACATTGCCCGCGGGCGCAATGCGGACAACCGGAACCACGGTCTGGGCGACGCGATATTGTATCAGTCCTGTGCGCCGGAATTACAGGAATGTATACCTGGACTTCCAAGCATTTAAGTCCATGTACTTCCGGGGTGGCTTCTTAAGCTGTGAGCTTCTCTCTGTGGCCCAGAATCTCGGCTTCAGCGCGCAGCCAGTCTTCTTCCGCGTAGCCGTGCAGGCCGCCGCGTTCTTCAAAAAGCTCGTAGGCGCGCTGGCGGACCCTTGCTTCCAAATCTAAGTGCAGAGTCCGAGACGACTCGAATGCCAGGATTGAGGTGGTTGGTTGGGAATCAGAATTTGCCATGGGTTGGGATTTTTTGGCGGATGCTTTCGTTCTTGGCATAGAATAACCTCCTGAATTGTGACCTTAATAAGGGAAGCAAGGCATGGGCCCAGTGTTGCTTCGCATTCTTAAAATCATAACGCCGCTGTCTGTGAAAAATATCACCAGGAACGAAAATTTTTGTGAAAATTCTTTTTATTATTGTATAAATTTTTTTCTATAGGTCCCCAAGCGGAATAGAATCTACAAAGCTTTGTTAGCGTCCCTTCGTTCTTCGATTTTTTGCGTGAAAATGACTCATCGAGGAGCCACTATGCTTAAAAGCATCAGATTTTTATTGTTTGTCGCTTTTCTGTTTGTTGCCTGCCTGTGTTTTTCTCAGAAGCCTTCGAAGACGAAGCCTTCTACAACCAAGCCCTCCCCAGCCAAGTCGTCCGAAATTGATGTGGAGCATTCCACCATCACGGTGCACGTGCTGCGCGCTGGTGTTTTTGGATTTACCGGAGACAATCACGAAGTCCAGGCGCCCATTGCCAGAGGAAAACTCGACGAGGCCGCGAAAACCATCGAGTTTGAAATCGAGACTGCCAAGATGCAGGTCCTCGATCCTAAAATGGAGCCCGCCAAGCGTGCCCAGGTGCAGGAGAAGATGCTCGGCCCCGAAGTCTTAAATACCGCCCAATATCCTCTGATCCAGTTCACCTCCACATCGGTGGCGTCCGGTAGGATCGGGCAATGGTCGGTCACCGGCAATCTAAAATTGCATGGGCAGACGCATCCTGTGGTCGTACAGGTGAGCCAACCCGCCGATGAGGCCGCCCTTGCAAATTCCCGGACGAAAGGCCATCACTACCGCGGCACCGCTACCTTGAAACAGACGGATTTCGGCATCAAACCCGTCAGCGTTGCCGGTGGCACGGTGAAGGTCAAAGATGAGCTCAAGCTGGATTTTGAGATTGTGACCCGCTAGCGAAACTTCGGCCAGTTTAGCTCGTGGAGCTTGCTGTTTGGAGCTTGGAGCTGTCTTGCTCCTGCAGCTTCTGCGAATAGAAAGAAGCTGATTCCTCGCCGCGCTCGCACTCTTTGGCAAAGTAGATCAGGTGATGACCAACCAGGCCCACATGGATAAGGCTTTCAATGTCGCCTTTCTTCAACGCCGGCCACGCCATCTTCCAGAATGTCCGGCGGTAGCTGCTGAACATTCCCACTCGGACCAGGAGGTGGAAGAGCATGCTCATGCCGCGTCGGATGCTGGCATAATTCACACGCGCGGGGCTGTTGGGCAACGGTACGCGGCGGGCGTAGGTATTGTGCACGTTGTAGATGAAGCGTTCGTATAGAAATTCAGGTTGATAAGCTGTGGTCAGGCAGCGCCGCCACATTTCCACCACCTGCTCGTAGGGCAGCATGAACTTTACATTGGATTCGCGGTTTTCGTCTGAAACCAACCGCCCTTCTTGTTCCAGCCTGCGCCATAGAGGTGTCTTGGGCAGGGCGTGCAGAATGTTGATGGTCAGCATCGGAATCTGTGACATGCGGATAAATTCCAGCACATGGTCTACGGTCTCTGCCGTATCGGTGTCGAGTCCCAGGATGATTCCCGAGACGACTTCCATTCCATAATGGTTCAGGAGCTTGATCGAATCCAGCATGGGCACGCTGAGGTTTTGCATCTTCGACATGGCTTTGAGCGCTGCCGTTTCCGGCGTCTCAATGCCGCAAAACACGGTGCAAAAGTAAGCTTCGCGCATCATTTCCAGCAGTTGCGGACTTTTGGCGATGTTCAAGGTAGCTTCGCAGGCGAACTGTACTGGGAATCCGTTCTTTTTCTGCCACTCGACAAGATGCGGCACCAGATCCAGCGCCGCCTTGCGGTTGCCGACAAAATTGTCGTCCACAAAATACACTGCGCCTGGGTTCCCGGATTTCAGCATGGCATCGAGTTCGGCCAGTACTTGCTCCGGAGACTTGAGTCGCGGGTTGCGTCCATACAGCTCTGGGATATCGCAGAACTCGCAGGTATAAGGGCATCCGCTGGAAAACTGAATGCTGGCGATGAAGTATTGATCCAGGCGGATAAGGTGGTAAGCGGGAATAGGGAACTGCTGCAAAGGCAACCGGTCCACCGTCTTGAACTGGATTTGCTGTTCCGGCCGGCTCGTGTGTCGATCCAGATACTCAATCAGTTGGTCGGTTGCGTCACCCAGTTCGCCCAGATGAAGAAGATCAAAATCCGGATAGTATTCCGCACATCCGGAAACCGATGGCCCGCCCAGCGCCGTGATCTTGCCATGGGCATGGGCCCGCTCATTGATGCGATTAATGTGGGGCCGCTGGATGTGCATGCCGCTTACCAGCACCGCATCCGCCCATTCGTAGTCGGCATCTGTGGCGGGATGATTATTTTCATCAACGAACCGCACCTCCCATTGCTTGGGCAGATAGGAGGCGATCAGCAGAATGCCTTGCGGGGGCATGAAGGCCCGTACTCCGCGCATCAGTTTATAAGCATGATGGAAGGTCCCGAATGAGCGGCTGTATTTTGGGAACACGCACAGGATTTTGCGAGTATTTCGCGGAGCATAGGTGCGTTGCTTATTTCCTGAAACGGACGCGGTTTCAATAGACGGAGCTGTCTCAAGCGAAGTGAGAGTGCCATTCATGTATTCAGTTTTCCAAACAGATAGAGTGATCGTGCCAAGCTACGTTACACGTACGGGTCCTGTCAACGAGAAAAGGGGAAGGCAGCTACAACGCTGGGAAACCTCGTTCCAGCAAATGTCATCATATATTACATCAGAAACATTTACACCCAAATTCCATTCTGGGGCCATGGGGTTACAGATCGGGTACAATTCACAGCCTGGGTGTGGGTCAAAAGCGCCGCTGCGTCTAAATTAAGAGCCAAATTAAGGATGAAGAACATGAAAAAACAGGCAAAGTTGGTGTTGCTGGCAGCGGTTGCAGGCGTAGTTCTGTTGTTGGCTGGATGTCCGCAACAGACCAGTATCGCAGATATCACGCGCGATCCCGGGGCCTACATGAATAAAGAGGTGGCTGTAGTAGGCACAGTCAATAACTCCTATGGGTTGCTGGGCAACGGGGTCTATCAATTAAGCGACGGCACAGGCAGTATTTGGGTCTTGAGCGAGGGATACGGTGTCCCTAGTGATGGTACCCGCGTCGGCGTAACCGGCACGGTTATTCCCACGCTTACCTTCGGTGGTAGAAGTTACGCCACCGGCATCCGCGAGACTCACCGCCGCTCGCATCCCTAGATACGAGAAGACCCGGAGATCAGTGCAGTGCGGTTTGAAAACGGGACCGTAAGGGCAGCATTTCATAGATTAAAATTTTCAAACCGCACCCTGAATCCAGTTTCTGTTCACGGCTACTAAGCCGTGATACAGTACTTTGCGGCTAATCTCCGGGGGGCAAAATGTCTGCTTTACGCGGCTTCAGGTGCGCGGCCGTTGGGGCTGCGCTTTTGCTTCTGTGCGCATTCGCCGTTCCCCAGTCGGTGCCGCCCGGGATGGGGTCTATTGTTCCCAACACCGGCGGCGAAAATTCCAACTCGCATGAACAACCGAAAATTGATCTGACCACCCACACCGAATTGGTGCAGGTGCCGGTAGTTGTCAGAGATGGCTCCGGCGCTCCCATCAAAGGCTTGAAAAAAGAAGATTTTGCTGTGCTGGAAAACGGCAAAGAGCAGACAATTTCGACCTTTGAAGAAATCAACACCAGCGCTGCTCCGATCAAGCACCCTGCGCTAAGCTCCAGTCAATTCAGCAACGTCTATGTCGGCTCGCCAGAACCTCGGCGTGTGACCATTATGGTTCTGGATTCCATCAATACGCCCTATCTCGATCAGACCACCGCCCGCAGAGAGCTTATCAAGTATCTATCCAAGAACTTCAAAAGCAGCGACTTGGTTGCACTCATGGCCATGGATCGCAAAGGCGTGCACATGATTCACGACTTCAGCTCCAGTCCTGAGGTGCTGATTGCCGCGCTCAGAAAAGTCACCGGCTCGCTGCCGAACATGAACGCGAGCGACAGTTCGGCCCTGGCCAACGGCGCCGACACCAGCACTTTAAGTGGCGCAACCACGATTGATGCCACCAGTCTCGACAATGAAGCCGCGTCCCTGCAGTCATTCATGGACACATCCGACAATCTCGTTTCCCAATACCGGCAGGCTGACGCGGTCGAGGACACATTCAAAAGCTTCTTGAACATTGCGCAGGCGTTTTCCGGTGTCCCAGGCCGCAAGTCTATCGTGTGGCTGACCGGCGGACTTCCTTTTAACTTGTACGATCAATCGACAACGCCCACAGGCAGGGACCTGTCTGGATTGTATGAGCGCACTCTGCAAATGATGAACAACGCCAATATCGCCGTCTATCCGGTGGATGTGCGCGGACTCTTGAACTGGGGTTACGGAACCGCTTCTACCTCCTCGCCGCTCGGTCAGAGTCAGCAATCTTTCCGCACCGGCGGGCAGGTGAACATCATGACCACCTCCGCCATCGAAGCCGGCAACCACCAGAACCTCAATGATTTCGCCGAAATGACCGGTGGGCGCGCCTTCTACAACAGTAATGATCTGGCCAGTGGGATGCAGCAAGCCTCCAATGATGCTGCCGCTTACTACGTGCTGGGCTACTACCTTGGTCGCAAGGTTGACAAGGCTGGCTGGCGCAAGTTGAAGGTGAAGGTGAACCATCCCGGCGCGCACGTGCTGGCCCGCAGCGGTTTTTTTGTGACCCAGGCTACCGTGGATCCCTCCGTGGACAAGCGTTACGACATCGTTGCTGCCCTCAATTCACCTCTTGATTCCACCGCTTTACCCATCGGCATGCGCTGGATGGGCAGTGACCCTGTGCCGGGTGGGGATCAGTACAAAATAAAGTTTGTCATCGTTGCGCCATCCAAAACTATCTCCGTGGATGCGTCGAGCAAAAACCATTTTAGTGTTGAAATTGTTGCCCAGCCGAGAGGTTCCGACGGAACTCCGATACAAGGCGCGGGCATCGCCCCGGTCATTGCCGGTGATCTTTCGCCCGAAAATCTGAAGAAATTCCAGGAAACCGGCTTTCTATATTCCGGAGCGCTGGAGTTGCCCCAGGGAGAATATACCGTTCGCTTTGTCATGCGCGATGACATCAGCGGAAATGTTGGCAGCTTATCTGCTCCACTGAACGTGCCGATACTCGTGCCCATTCAGACCTTGCCCAAGCAACCAGCCACTCAACCGAAGCAACCAGAAGCTTCGCCTAAACAATAAGAAACCAGAATAGATTGTGGGGCATAGCCACTACGGCTGTGCCCCGTTTTCTCCACGTAACATTCTTAGTCGGCCCTTCCTTGAGAAATCTCCTGTCCTCTAGCGTTCGTCTTTAATTATCAATAGTTTATGAATATCCCCAAGCAATGTTAGTTAATATTTTTAAAATACTTAAAAATATTTATATTTTTATGTTGAAATATTTAAAAAGTTAATTTATAAATCTATTTTACTTGATTTAATAAGAGATATCTGAAATGTCATCAGAGCAAAAAACCAAAGAATGGCAAGAGCTAGCACAGCTCACCCGAGGGCGGCCTGTTGTGGTTGAGCGAGTCAGGTTGACGGATATGGACATCGTCGTTGAAGGCTCTTTCGAGCTTCCCCAGTTGGCGAGGTTGGACTTGGAAGACCAGGTCTTTATCACCGCATTTGTGCGTAGCCACGGATCCATCAAGGAGATGGAGCAGATTTTCGGTGTCAGCTATCCGACCATTAAATCCCGGCTCACGCGGATCGCCAACAGTCTGGAATTCGTCGAAACCAATCCTGCACCCACCCAGGCTGACATTCTGGGACGGCTCAAGCACGGCGAGATCAGCGCGCAAGATGCCATCCGCGAACTGGAGGCGTTGAAATGATCCCTCTTCTGGCCGTAATCCGCGTGGCGCACAAGCCGCATTCTTGCTTTCGTCTCTGGCTGCCGCTTTTTCTCCTGTGGATGGTGCTTTTGCCGCTCATGCTTCTGCTCGCGCCATTGATCTGCGTGGTTTGTCTGGCGCAACAGGTGGATCCCTTTCGTGCGCTGAGAGCTTTGTGGCAGATGCTGTGCGCTCTGCGAGGCGCCAAGTTTGAAGTCAATCATCGGAACAGTTTAGTTTTTCTCAACATTTTTTAGGAGGAACCAATGAACGAACGTCGCAAAGAAGTTTTGGAAATGCTTGCCGCCGGCCGGATCACGGCTGAAGAGGCTGAACAACTGATTGCCGCCCTGGAGAACGGGCCGCGTGCTTCCTCGGGCATTGGCCCTGAACCGGAAGCCAGGCCCAAGCCCAAGTACCTGCGCGTGGTGGTGGATGCAGAGGGCGAAACCGCTCCCACCAAGGCGAATATTCGTGTGCCCATGCAACTGCTGCGTGCGGGCGTGAAGCTGGCCGGTCTGATTCCGCCGCAAGCGCGGGAGCACGTGAACGATGCGCTGCGCCAGAAGGGTATCCCGTTTGATGTCTCCCAAATCAAGCCCGAGAACCTCGAGGAACTCATCGAGCAACTCCATGACCTGACCATAGATGTTGACGGCCAGGTCAAGGTCGCCGTGTTTTGCGAGTAGCAGTTGTTGAAATATTCTTGGATAAAGGCCCGGAACGGGCCGTCGGAGAATTTAGCCCAGCACGCAAGTGCTGGGCAGGCGGTTATTAATGGCTTGAGCCCCGGCGGGGCGGCACAAAATGATTCGTTACAGCCAAGAGCCAAGAGCTAAAAGCTAAAAGCTAAAAGCTAAAAGCTGCTCCTCAATCCATCCCATGATGTTCTTGCCCGTGCTCGACCGCCCAAATATCTGCCGGTTTCTGCTCATACGGATAAACGTGCACCATCCAGTTGAAGATGATTGGATAGAACTTCCCTCCCGCCGCATCGCACTCTTCCTGGGTTGCGATGGAACCAGCCAATCCAAAGCGCGGATTCTTGGTAAGCATCGCTCGTTCCTGGCCCTTCGGAGGCGCGCAGAGATTCACGTGTTCGTGCCACTGCGCCACACTGAGCGGAATGCGCTGGTTCAAGTCGTCTTCGCTGAAGCGCTTGGGTGCGGTATACATCGCACCTACCAGCGTGTAGTCATCGCCATGCTTTTCATAGAGCAAAGACGTAGGGTGCAGAGGATTGAATTTAAATGTCGCCTCAAAGGCGTAGCTGTAGTTCGTGAAATGCTTCATGGGAGTCGGTATCTGCGGCTGAAAAATCTGGAAGCCATCGGCCAGCGCAACCTTGAAGTCTTTATATTTTTCGATGGCGCCGCGAAGCTGCTCAACAACTGCGTCTGCCTTTTTCTGGTCATCAGGATTGGCCGGCCGTAGGCTTGTCATCTTCATATGCGGGCCCATGTCCATGTGCTTGCTCGACATTGAGTTCATGGTATGTGCCATCTCATCGTCGCCCGCGGGCTTATTGGAAGACGAATTCGACATATCCATGCCCGCCATGTCTCCCTTGGAATTCGATGTCTGCTGTGCCTGCACTCCAGCCGTAAGCGCCAAAGCTGTAACCGTCAATAGAATCAGTGCGCGCTTGTTCATGGTTATCCCCCTACATATAGACGTATGTCCCTAGCATGAAATAACACAGCTCAAGACGATCCGTGTCGGTTTTTTACATAACTTTACCGTTACGTTGGTAACCATGGCACTGCCCCCACATCTACGGGATTGTTTCACGCTATTCCTTTGTTCTTGCAGTCTGAAGCACCACTCCCAGGCCGATATAAACTACTTGGTCTGCTCTTTGGCGTTTATTCTCGTGGTGATTTGCATGGCAGCAAGCTTCAACGCAGTCATAAAGATTCGAGGTATCAATCCTTTCATCTTGGTCAGTACTTCGCGAGCCAATGCCGTCAAACCTGGCTGGCGCAAGCCGCTCCCGGTCCGGGTGCGCCTCAATGGCAAACCTGCAAATGGGTGGCGCATCAACATGATGCCGGTGGGCAATGGAAGCTTCTATCTATACCTGCACGGTGATGTTCGAAAGGCATCGGGTACAGCGGTGGGAGATCGCGTGCGTGTGGAGATCGACTTCGACGCCAGCTATCGACCTCAACATCCCATGCCCGGATGGTTCAAGCAGGCACTCGCCGCCAATCCGCGAGCGAAGAAAAACTGGGCCGCGTTGATCCCAAGCCGCAAAAAAGAGATACTCCGCTATTTCTCACATCTCCGTTCGCCGGATGCTCGCGCCCGGAACCTTGCCAGAGCCCTCCACGCGCTATCAGGCAACGCCGGCCGATTCATGGGTCGTTCCTGGAACAGCGGCTCATAAGCCCCCATTCCTTGTTTTTGCGTATGTGGAATATCAGCGACTCCAAAAGCAAACACTTTCTTATGAACCCAACGATCCAACATCTCAGCAAGGCTCGTATAATTTAGAGAAGGAGTTGGGTTATGGAAAAAGCTACATTTGGCGCTGGATGCTTCTGGGGTGTAGAAGAAACCTTTCGCAAAATCAACGGAGTAAAAGATACGGCCGTGGGCTACACTGGCGGCACTCTGCAAGATCCGACGTACAAAGACGTGTGCACCAATGAAAGCGGACATGCCGAGGTCGTGCAGGTGACCTACGATCCCTCCGAGGTCTCCTACGACCAACTCCTCGATGTCTTCTGGAACGCGCACAACCCCACTACTCTCAACCGCCAGGGGCCCGACTGGGGCACGCAATATCGTTCTGTCATTTTCTTCCACTCGCCCGAGCAGGAAGCCGCCGCCCGGGCTTCGAAAGAAAAGCTTGAGAAATCTGGCCGCTTCAACCGGCCTATTGTGACCCAAATCGTTCCTGCCGTCGTTTTCTATCGCGCCGAGGAGTATCACCAACGCTATCTGGAAAAACGCGGCGTCTCTTCCTGCCATATTTGAGGCCTGGGAAGGGACAACTTTTTCAACGGAATGGGGTTAAAATTCTCATTATGTGCGCCGAATTGTCCCCCTCTCGCACCCCCTCGCGTAAGCTATGTATTCTCCTAGTGCTTGCCCTGACGGGTTTCTTTTCGCTGGCGGCACAGGCAGCCGACGGTAAATCCCAGAAATCACGTACTTCTTCTGGTTCCAATCTTTCCGAGCACGAGCGGGCACTGCACGTCTTGAACCGGATCACCTTTGGGCCACGCCCCGGAGATATTGAGAAGGTATTGGCTGTCGGAGTGGATAACTGGATCGAGCAGCAGCTACAGCCCGAGAAGATCCCGAATGCTGTGCTTGATTCCAAGCTTGCTCCCTATCGCACCCTGCAAATGCAGCCTCGAGACATGCTGCAGAGCTTCCCCAACGGCAACATGATTACCGAAGCAGCACAAGGCAAACGGCCTCTGCCCTCCGATCCTATTCAGTATGGATTGTGGGAGGTCCAGGTGACTCGTTACAAACAACAGCAGCAACAGCAACAACAGAGCGTTGCAGCTACGGCCGCTCCCATGTCACCCGAGGATGCCGCCAAAAAAGCTGCCGCCGATAAGGCCGCGCAAGACGCAGCCGCCCAGCAGGCAAAAGACGTTGCCCACCACATTGCGCAGGTGCTGTTGAGTTTGCCACGCGAGAAGCGCATGTCCACGCTGATGCTGTTGCCGGTCGGCGACCGCCTGGCTTTCTCCAGCAGTTTGCCCAACGATGACCGCGACCGGCTCATAGCTGATTTCTCTCCTGCCGACCGCGAAATTTACTATGCCTTGAGCAATCCCACCGGCGTCGTGATCTCTGAGCTGCAGCAGGCAAAAATTCTGCGCGCCGTCTATAGCGAACGCCAGCTTGAAGAGGTGATGACCGATTTCTGGTTCAACCACTTCAACGTCTATTTGAACAAGGATATTGATAATTATCTGGTGACCAGCTACGAGCGCGATGCCATCCGCGCGCATGCTCTGGGTAAGTTTCACGATCTTTTGCTGGCGACGGCGCAGAGCCCGGCCATGCTGTATTACCTCGATAATTGGGTGAGCATGGGTCCAGATTCAATCGCCGCCGGCGTGAAACCCGGCCAGCCTCCCAAGCCCAACACCGCCAATAAAGGATTGAATGAAAATTACGCGCGCGAGTTGATGGAGCTGCACACGCTGGGCGTGAACGGCGGTTACACTCAGGCCGATGTCACCCAGGTAGCGCGTGTCTTCACCGGCTGGACCTTCCAGCAGCCCCAGCAGAATATGGCGCCAGGGCAAGCCCCCGGCTTCTTGTTCGATCCCAAAAGGCATGAGCCCGGACCAAAGACTGTGCTCGGTCATACCATCAAAGAGGGCGGCATAGACGAAGGTATGCAGGTGCTCGACATGCTCTCCAAGAGTCCGGCGACCGCGAAATTTGTTTGCACCAAGCTGGCCAAACGTTTCGTCAGTGACGATCCGCCGCCTGCTCTCGTAAAAGAAATGTCGGCCACATTTTTATCGAGCGATGGTGACATCCGTGCGGTCCTGCGCACCATGTTCCACTCCAAAGAGTTCTGGTCGCCGGCCATCTATCGCAAGAAGGTGAAGACCCCGCTGGAATTCGTCGCCTCGGCGCTGCGCGCTACCGGGACCGACGTACAGAATCCCGGCGCAGCGGTGCAGGCCCTGGCCAAGATGGGCATGCCTCTCTATCAGATGGCGCCGCCCACCGGCTACTCCACTGCGGCCGATGTCTGGATGAACTCCGATGCGCTGCTTGATCGCCTGAACTTCTCCCTCGCCCTGACCAGCGGCGGGCAGAATGGATTGAAATTCGATCCTCTGCGCGTGCTGACTCTCGGCCTGCTGACCCGGGCTCCCAAGGAAGAAATTGTTCCCGTCAACACCGCTGGCGGCAGTGACGCCGCCGTGGCTCTTATTGAGGATGCTCTCATCGGCGGCGAAACCTCAAAGACCACGAATGAAGCCATCCACAAGGAGATCAACGACCCGCAAATTTCGGCTCATCTCTCCGACGATCCGGGGAAGGCTCTCAGCACAATTATCGGCTTGGCCCTGGGATCACCCGAATTCCAGTTGCGCTAAAAGCAGTACTCAGTACTCAGTGGAAGCAAAAGCTCTTTGTATTTCAGGCTGTTTTATCCTCTGCGTTTCTCTGCGTCCTCTGCGGTCAAGCTTCTTGTCTTTTGCTGAGTACCGAGTACTGAGGACTGAGTACTACTTGCTTTCCCCCCGCGATTCCAGTATCTTGCCCCATTCAGGCCCTTTATCCCAGGCAAGTTATTCATGACCCCAGTTGAGCCATCCAGGCACCCTAACTATTTGAGGAAGTTGCGCAGGCTTCTGCGCGAAGTCTCCGAGCAGCCGCTTCCTGAGCGGGTGCATCAGCTCCGCACTACCATTCGGCGCACCGAGACGTTCCTTAACTCTCATGACCTTTCCGAAAAGCAGGATGTCAAAAAGTTGCTGCAGCAGCTTGCCAAGCTGCGCCGGCGTGCGGGGCGTGTGCGTGACGTTGATGTGCAGACTCTTGCTTTGCGCACCGTGCATATTGGCCGGCAAGAGGAGACCAAAATCCGCCTCCTGGCCGAGTTACGCGAGCAGCGCAGCAAGCAGGAGAAAAAGCTGCAGGCTGGCATCGAAGATAAGTTTTCTCCCCGCATGCGCGAGCGTATGCGAAAAGTGGAATCGGTAATCGCCTTCGCCGGTGAATCCCCGCAAGCGGCCGGCAAGCGAAGCATGCTATCTCCCAACCGGTTATGGCGCGCGGTGCAGGATCTGGTTCTCACTGCCCGGGAAGCGCAGCCCTTCACGCCGCGCCGGCTGCACCAGTTCCGCATTCAGTGCAAGAAAACGCGTTATCTGGCGGAGATGCTTCCCGGAACCTCCGAGCTGTTGCAGCAACTCCGGACCATGCAGGATTCGATTGGCGACTGGCACGACTGGCTCACGTTGACCCAGAACGCCGCCAAAATTACAGGACCCGTGGAATCGGAGCTTCTGGCCCATCTGCAGAACGTTACCCAGGCTAAATTTGCTGATGCGGTCAGGGTTTGCAAGCGGATTGTCAGCGAGCTCGAAGCCGAATTGATTGCGCTCAAGCGTGCACCCGAGAACAACACTGGCTTGGAAAAGAAAAAAGCCGCGCCCGACAAGAACGCGCCCGACAAGAAGAAGACGACCACAGAAAATAAGAAGACACCATCAGCCGCAGGTGCTTCTGCAGACAAACAAGCCTCTCCTGCCGCCAGTTGACCTTCAACTCTCCGTGTCTCAGTGCCTCCGTGGTGAAATTCCTTTCTCCGCGCTCCTCCGCGTCCTCTGCGGTTTAATTTTGTTCCGCGTCTCCGCGGTGAGAGAACGGGCAATTCTTACCCGCAAGCCATGCCATCGTTCTGCACGGCCTAATTTAGTCACCTGTAGTCAATGACTTACAGTGCCTCAGTATGGCCTCGTAATTGCGTAGAGTCTTTATATATTTGCGGGGCAGTCCCTCACCCGCAGCAAGCGGCTCCAAAACTGGTTCTGTGGAGGTAGCTGTGGTATTTCCAAATGACAATGGCCTCTCTCATCTGCGAGGCCACCAACAAGTTCTTTTGTGCATCTGTAATTGCGAAGAGACATTAGCGATCAGGAAACTGGTTCTCGAAGCTTTTGGATACGAGGTCTTAACCACCGACGGCATTGATGGCATCAACACACTGGGCAATCAACCGGTGGATCTTGCCATTCTGGACTACCGTGCGCCCGGCACTAACGGAGAGCTCATCGCAATTAACGCAAAAATAATTCAGCCGTTAACTCCCATTTTGATGTTAGTGGATGAGCCCGCGACCGTTCCTGAGAGCGTGGCCAAGCTGATCCATGCGATCGTCACAAGAGAGGATTCTCCCGTGCATTTATTGGAAGAAATCGCACGGATCGTGCAAGCGGAATCCGGGACATCAGGCCGCGTCGGCACTGCGGAACGAGCAGCGTAACGCTGATTGGTAGAGACGTAGCTTGCTACGTCTCTGATGGTCTCGGAACGAAGCGAAGCAACTCGAAACTCGAAACTTGAAACTGTAGGTAAGCATGCGCCTGAATTTTCGACTGATCTTTTCGTTGATTCTGGTCCTGACGCTGGTTTCTCTTCTGTCTTCCTATTACCAGGTCAGGACGCAGCGCCAGGACCAGCGCCTCGACCTCGAGAAGCGCGCCGAGGTCCTCGCCGAGAGCCTGCAGGAAAGCATTGAGCCACAACTTGGCAGAAGTTCGCATGCCGAGCTGCAGCGCATCGTGGAGCGCTTCGGAAACCGCGAGCATCTCTTCGGCATCGGCATTTACGGACGTCACGATGAAGCCATCGCCGTCACCAGCAGCCTGGCCAAACGGCTGTCGAGCTTCCCGCCGTCGGTCACCGTCCCCCAAGACGACCGCGGACACGGCGTCTTCGTCAAACTTGCCGAACCCGCCGTAGGCGAAAACTCTGCCGGCGAAACTCCGGCCACCGAAACCCCGGTTTATGTTTACGTGCTGCCGATCCATGCGCGCGATAACAGCGCCGCAGGTTCGCTCGTAATTGTTCATGATGCCGGCTACATTCACTCGGAAAACGTCCGCCTGTGGCGTGATACTTTTCTGCGTCTGCTGGTCGAGCTGTTTCTGATCGCCGTCACCGTGCTGCTGATCGTGCAGTGGAGCATCTCCGGCCCCATCGCCCGCACCGCCCAATGGATGCAGGCCCTGCGCACCGGCAAAGGTTCTACTCGCCACGTCATGCCCGACCGCGATCTGCTCATGCCCCTGGCGCGCGAAGCCATTACGTTTGCTGAAACTCTGGCATCAGCGCGCGCAGTCGCCGAGCAGGAAGCCCGGCTGCGTGAAACCGCCGAATCCATCTGGACCCCCGAGCGCCTCGCCGTGCATGTGCGCAGCAGATTGAACGGCAGCCGCCTGTTCGTGGTTTCCAACCGCGAGCCTTACAGTCATATAAAAGATGGCAAGTCGGTAAAGGCCATCATTCCCGCCAGCGGCCTGGTCACTGCGATTGAGCCGATCCTGTGCGCCTGCGACGGCACCTGGGTCGCGCACGGATCGGGCGACGCCGACCGCGATACGGTTGACAGCCACGACCGCCTGCTCGTTCCTCCCGAAGATCCGCGCTACACGCTGCGCCGCGTCTGGCTCAGCAAAGAAGAGGAAGAAGGCTACTACTACGGATTCGCCAATGAAGGTCTCTGGCCGCTCTGCCACATCGCGCATACGCGTCCGCTCTTCCGCGCTCAGGACTGGCAGCGTTATCGCGAGGTCAACCAGCGCTTTGCCGCCTCCGTTCTCGAAGAGATGGCCGGCACCGAGCAGCCCGTGCTCCTCGTCCAGGACTACCACTTCGCCCTGCTGCCGCAACTGGTGAAGAAGAAGCGTCCCGACGCGCGCATTGCCATCTTCTGGCACATTCCCTGGCCGAATCCCGAGGCCTTTGGCATCTGCCCCTGGCAGAGCGAACTGCTCGACGGATTGCTCGGCGCCGATCTGGTGGGCTTCCATATCCAATCGCACTGCAACAATTTTCTCGAGACCGTGGACCGCGCCCTGGAATCGCGCATCGAGTGGGAGCGCTTCGCCGTCAACCGCGAAGGCCACCTGACCATCGTGCGCCCGTTTCCCATCAGCGTTGGATTCACGGAAACCCCGCAACCGCCGCCAGAATCCGGCGACTCCGCCGACCAGGAGCGCGCCGCGCTGCTGAAAGAGCTGGGCGTCGAAGCGCTCTTCCTGGGCGTGGGCGTGGACCGCGTGGATTACACCAAGGGAATCCTCGAACGCTTCTGGGCCATCGAGCGCTTCCTCGAAAAGTATCCGCGCTATCAGAAGCAGTTTACTTTTGTGCAGATCGGCGCGCCCAGCCGCACCCACATCAAGCGTTACCACGATTTTCTGGGAGAAGTCGAAGCCGTCGCCGACCGCATCAACTGGCGCTTCCAGACCAACAACTGGAAGCCCATCATCCTGCGCAAGCGCCACCACAGCCACCGCGAAATCGAGCGCTTCTACCGCGCCGCCAACCTGTGCCTGGTGACCTCGCTGCATGACGGCATGAACCTGGTGGCCAAAGAATTCCTGATGGCGCGCCAGGATGAAGACGGCGCGCTGATCCTGAGCCGCTTCACCGGCGCCTGTCGCGAGCTGCGCGATGCCCTGGTGGTGAACCCCTACGATACCGAAGAGATGGCCGATGCCATCCTGTTTGCCGTCGAGATGGAACCCGAAGAGCGCCGCGCCCGCATGCAACGCCTGCGCCGCGTAGTTAAGGAACAGAATATCTACCGCTGGGCCGGCAACCTCATAGGCGACCTGTGCGAAGTCCGCCCCGAGGTGGAGGGAAGCACGAAGGAGCGCCTGAAAGAAATAGCTTGAAGACAGTTGCAAGTTACAAGTTGCAAGTTACAAGTTACAAGTTGCCAGCCGCCAGCCGCCAGTTAAATACAGTTCTCAGAAAGCAGTTCTCAGTTCTCAGAAAGACCTTCGTGTGCCTTTGTGTCCTTTGTGGTTATATTTGTTTAAAGTGTCATCCTGAGCGTAGCCGCGCTTCGCGGCGAAGTCGTAAGGACCCCGAGGATATCTCATTCGCCCATGCCGCCGAAAGGCATTCTCTGAAGGATTTAGAAAATCAGCGTTGATCCGCGTTAATACGCGGCGAAAGTTTTGGCCTTTGCTTTGCTGAGTGCTGATTGCTGACTGCTGACGGTTTCTGCTAAAGTAGCCGAACCCCTTACAACACAATGAGGTCCTTCTTCTCACGTTCGCGCTACGAAGTTGCAGTTCCGGTGGGAGCGCCGCCGGCGATTTTCATTCCTTTGTATGCCGATGAGTTGCGCAAGAAGCTGGTATCGCTTCTGGGCCCGAGCGGATACGATATCCGCGTCGAAAAAGTCCGGAATGACAAATACAAGGTGGTTGTGCTGCGGGGAGCGCTCTCCGGCATGGAGGCCGTGGTCGAGATGAAGTCGTCGCTGGGCGCTCAGCCGTCGCAGGCCGAAATCCGCGTGGAAGCCAGCTCGAAGACTGAACGGATACTGATGAACATGCTCGCCGGCCTGGTGGTGCTGCTGGCCATACCAACCTTCCTCCTGCTGCTTCTTGCCCTGCGTTTGATTCTGGCCTTGATCGCCACTGTTATTGCCCTGATTCCGCTCATGATTGTTTGCGGCGCGCTGAACGCTGCTGTCATGTCCGTTCTTTATAAGCTCTACGGCAATGAGTTTGATTCCGACAGGCGCGTCGCCATTGCCGAGATGCTCAAGCAGGTCCCGGTCCCAGACCCGCTCGCCGCCTTCCGTGGAGCCGCCAAGCAAGGCAAAGCATCCGCGGGCGCCTGATCGCGTATGCCCTTTGAGCCCTTTGTGTCCTTTGGCGCCTGATCGCGCGTGCCCTTTATGGTTTATATTTTTTAAAAGTGTCATCCTGAGCGGAGCCGCGCTTCGCGGCGTAGTCGAAGGACCCCGAGGATGTCTCATTCGCCCATGCCGCCGCAAGGCATTCTCTGAAGGATTTGGAAAATCCGCATTAATCCGCGTCTATCCGCGGCGAAGGTTTGCCTTTGCTTTTGAAACTCGAAACTAGAAACCCGAAACTGCTTTTTTGTCATCCTGAGGGCCGGCTTTTTGGCCCGAAGGATCTTGCGGTTGCTTTTGCCGTTGCTTTTGAAACTCGAAACCTGAAACTGTTTTTGCCTTTCACGTGTAACCGTTCTTAAGGATTGTCATCCTGAGCGTAGCCGCGCTTCGCGGCGTAGTCGAAGGACCCCGAGGATTTCTCATTCGCCCATGCCGCCGCAAGGCATTCTCTGAAGGATTTGGAAAATCCGCGTTGATCCGCGTCTATCCGCGGCGAAAGGTTTGCCTTTGCTCTTGAAACTTGAAACTCGAAACTTGAAACTGTTTTTGCCTTTCACTTGCAACCGTTCTTAAGGATTGTCATCCTGAGCGTAGCCGCGCTTCGCGGCGAAGTCGAAGGACCCCGAGGATATCTCGGTCGCCCATGCCGCCGCAAGGCATTCTCTGAAGGATTTGGAAAATCCGTGTTGATCTGCGGCGAAAGATTTTGCGGTTGCTTTTGCCTTTGCTTTTGAAACTCGAAACGTGAAACTGCTTTCGCCTTTCACTTGCAACCGCTCTTAAGGATTGTCATCCTGAGCGCAGCCGCGCTTCGCGGCGAAGTCGAAGGACCCCGAGGATATCTCGGTCGCCCATGCCGCCGCAAGGCATTCTCTGAAGGATTTAGAAATCAGCGTTGATCTGCGTTAATCTGCGGCGAAAAGTTTTTGCCGTTGCCTTTGCCTGTCACTGAAAACCGAGAACCGAGAACTGAGAACCAAGAACTGCTTTGTGTTATCTTTGCGCGGTACAAAGGGAGGCGGGATGAGTCCAAAGTCGAATTCAAGACGCAGCTCGAATTTAAGCCTAGTTGTGATTGTTGTCTTCGCCGTAGCTCTGGCGAGCTTCGTGGCCAGCGCCCAGCAGCCGCCGACCCAATTAGCGCCAACCCCGCAACCGCCGGCGCAGGCCCAGGCGCCCCAAGGGCAGAAACCGCCCATGCGCAATCCGATTCCAGACACCTTTACCAATCTTCAAGTGTTGCCGAAAGAGATCACGAAGCCCGAGCTGGTGCACATCATGAAGTCCTTCTGCATCACCTTCGAAAAGCGCTGCAGTTTTTGCCACGTCGCCACCGACGATCTGTCGCAGGCCGACTTTGCCTCCGACGAAAAGGACACCAAGAAAAAGGCGCGAGAGCTGCTGCGCTTCATTCTGGACACGCAAAAAAAGCCGGCGGCTACGCCGTGAAAGGATTGTCATCCTGAGGCCCGGCTTTTTGGCCCGAAGGATCTTGCGGTTGCTTTTGCTTTTTGAAACTCAAAACTAGCCCCGTTTTTCTCTGTGCCTCTGTGTCTCCGTGGTGAAAATTACACTACCCAATCACTTGCTGTATCAACCTCTGAATAACTTCCGTCTCCTGGGGAGTTCCCGCAGAAGTTCGCAGCAATTCCTTGTACAAGCCCTCAAGCTTGTTCTTACGCTCAATCACGTGAGAGAAATAACTGCCCTGTGGCGGGTTTTCACGATCATCTTCTGAGATGTTCTCAAACACCAGCTTTTTATTCTCTTCGAGCTTCGTCCCCAGGTCGAGGGCCGTGATCGCTTCCAGCACCCCCGGTTCGAGTCTCGTATTGAAACATCTTTCGCAGTGCTTCGCCGCCCGCTTGCTCGCGCAGGCAGAACACTTCCCATGCTGGATCAGCAGAAGCTTAAGCTTCAACGAAGAATCATGATTTGGCTGCATGGTAACGGCATCAACATTATGCCATAAGACACGCTAATCTGCTCGTGGTGTTTTTGCTCGTGCCCACGTACAAGACAGTACGTGCCAGATACAGCAAAATTCTTCAAGAATTTCGGCCAGCGCGCCAAGCAGCTTCGCAAGGCACGCGGATATAGCCAGGAAGACATGATCTCCTTCGGCTTCTCGGCTCGCCACTGGCAGCAGATCGAAGCCGGCAGACCCATCACGGTCACAACACTACTAAGAATCTGCGAAGCCTTCCACGTCTCGATCACGTCACTTGTCACCGGCTTGGACAAAGGCATCTATCAAAAGCACCAGCAACCAGCCCAGCCTCGTGCCAGGAACTCTTAGGAACAAGTCGTGCCAAGAACAACCAAACCGGGAGCGATACACCTCAAGATCATTGAGGTGATGAAACGATTCCCTGAGGGCATTACTGGTGGGCAGATACGATCCGAATTGGCAAAAGAAGGGCTTGGCCCAGATGAGCAGACTCACCTTGACCGCCGCAAACGGGATTTATCCAAATGGTTTGTCATTGAAAAAAGATCTACCACAACCGTGGTAAACGGGAAAAATCGCAGGCACACGCTCTATAAGTTTCTTGGAGAACGCGTGAACGTTGCGGACGAGGGCCAAATCAGTCTTAAGCTACGCGCCGAAGTGATTCACGCGGCACATGGCCGATGTCAGATGTGTGGCAGAACGGTAACGGCACATCGTATTACCTTGGTGGTTGATCACAAAAAACCAAGGGATTGGGGTGGGACGAACGACAGAGACAATCTGTGGGCAATTTGTGAAGACTGCAATGCAGGTAAAAAAGCCTACTTTTCATCCGTGCACGCTGATCCTGAATTCATGAAGAAGATCCTGTTGGAAAAGAGCGTTCACGTGCGCATTGGAGAGACATTGAAAGCATTTGGAGTGGGCAGACCAGTGCCCGCTTCATTAATCGAAATTCTTGCAGATCAGGATGATTGGCACAAACGATTGCGAGAATTGAGATATCCAGTAGTTGGATGGAAAATCATTGTCAAAAAGCATCGGGCAGAAGACGGCCGGGTGACTACGGACTACATACTGGAGAGATACAAAGAATGGTCTCCTGATCCCACAGGAGATATCAGGAGATTCGAACTAGAGCGGAAACGAAGAAATCGTCAAGAACTTTGATTCTTGTGCTCGTTGTTGAGAAAAGCCCGGATACGTCGAACTAATACTGTCTTGTCTCCAAGCTCGCACTCCCACAAAATGAGGGTCTTCCAACCGGAGCGACGTAGCGCAGACACGTGTTCCCTGTCCCTCTCTACATTCCGGGCCAATTTGGGTCTCCAATACCGCTTCTTGGAACCAGGGACACGACCCTCGCGGCAACTAGAATGCTGATGCCAAAAGCAACCATGAATGAAAATAACTTTTTTTCGAGGCCGGAAAACTAGATCGGGTTTTCCTGGCAAGCCTTTCACGTGTAAACGATAGCGATAGCCGAGGCGATAGACAATTCGCCGAACAGCCATTTCTGGCAACGTATTCTTGCTTCGAATTCGCCGCATGTTTTCAGAACGGCGTGTTGGAGAGAGACGGTCAGCAGGTCTAGGCACCGGCAACCCTCATCTTTGTCGCTGCAGAAAGACATGCTTTCACGCTTTCTCCAATCGCTCTGGCGAATGGGGGCGGGAAGGCGTTGCCGACTTGCTTGTACGCCGCAGTTTTCTTTCCGAAGAACTGCCACTCATCAGGGAAACCCTGTAGACGGGCGACCATCCGCACAGTTAACCTAGGCATGCCGACAAAAGTAGCCTCGGGTGCTTCGTCCGCAATCCCAAGCCCATCAACGCCAAGAGATGCCCATGCGAGCCGTGCGCGTGTTGGCCCCAGGTCCGGCCCGCCATGTTTGTGAGAACCGCCTACAATTGTGGGGGCAATCTCATTTGCACGTTCCCGCCAGGCCTTTGCTCCCTTCCAACCCCTTGATGCCATCAAGTCGTACAAAACATGACCGACTGTTGAAGGATAGGTTTCTCCACGCTCAGGCCAGAAGAAGTGCTCCGCATAGTTTTTGCGGAGTGCAATAAACACGACCCTGGGGCGTAGCTGTGGGACACCAAAATCAGATGCATTGAGAAGCTTCCAGCCTGTTTGATATCCCAACTTCCTCAACTCGCTGGCAATATATATACGATAGTCTTCGAAAACAGCTTCCAAAATTCCGCGGACATTCTCGATCATCACGGCACGTGGGCGAAGTTGATCAACCAAACGAATCATCGCTGGAAACAGGTTCCGCTCATCGTTTTTGCCAAGCTGCTTGCCCGCAATAGAGAACGGCGGGCATGGTAGGCCTCCTGAAATGATGTCAACACCTTGAAAGGGAGATCCGTCGAAGTCGTTGAGGTCTGTTTCAATGACGTTCCATCCCGGGCGGTTGAGCCGCAACGTACGGCAGGCGCTGGCATTTATCTCGATTAAACCAGCGTGTTCGATCCCAGCATGTTCCAGACCCAGCGCCTGGCCCCCAGCGCCTGCGCAAAGTTCCAGGGTAGTTAGGTTCACATCCGAGGAAGCTTTTTTGCGTTTGGCACTAAACCACGGATTTTCCACCATCTCAGCGAATAGGATACCGTTCTGTTCATGCGACCGCTTCATGCTCTCGAGTTGCCACCCTCTCCTGAAACAATACTACCGCTCTGCAGAGCCGCTGAATATCAATCCGGCTGCAAACCCCCGGAAACCGAATGATACGATACTTTGCTCAAAACTGGCATCCTCCGTGGCAGAGCGGCAGGGCTCTGTCTTGTTTTCTTACGTAGGACCGCCCCATGTTAAACTGATCTTTCAACTACTAATATCCAACTTATCCACTACTTTGCTCCGGCGCTAGACCTTCGGAGCGGCGCATTCCTATTTCTGCCTTCATATTCAGGAGAATTCATATGCAACACGCTATTGTTATGCAGCAAATCTTTGCCAAAATCACCGCCGACCCGCGCTATCAGCGGAACCTCGACTGGGGAGAGCCGCGCGCGGGGCATCCGGAGGGGACGGTTCGGGCGCACATCGCCGAGCTGGAGCAGATCCTGGAAAAAGTCCGCCCCAAAGTCTCGGATGAAAACTACTGGAAGCTGAAAATCCTCATCCACGTGCATGACACCTTCAAAGGCGAGGCCAGGCAGGGGGTCTCGATCAGCGATCCGCAGAGCCACGCCTCGCTGGCCCGGCAGTTCCTCGCGGGATACTTGCGTGTGGAAGGGCTAGAGCAGGCTGAGGCTGAAGACCTGCTGAACATGGTCCAGTATCACGACGAAGGGCACGCCCTCTGGCGTCAGTTTGCCGAGCGCGGCCGCTACAACCAGGAGCGCTTCGCAAAGCTGCTGGAAACCATCACAGACTGGAACCTGTTTTTGTGGTTCGTAGTCATTGACGGTTCAACCGAGGGCAAAGGGCAGGAGTCGCTCGAGTGGTTTGTGAGTGAGGTGAAGACCAAGGCCGGTTTCGCGTCTGAGGTGGATTTTTTTGCCACGGATTAGAAAATAACACTCGCCTTCAGCACTTAGCCAAAGCAAAAACAAAAACAACCGCAAGATCCTTCGGGCCGAAGAGCCGGCCCTCAGGATGACAATTCTTAGTGAGTACTGTTTTTCAATCTGCGTTGATCCGCATCCATCCGCGGCGAAAGGTTTGGCGGTTGCTTTTTCTGAGTACTGAGTACTGACAACTGAGTACTAACCGATACCATTCTGGCACCAAAACCTTGCTTCCTTAAAAACCGCAAGCCATAATTGTGCCAGACGTGTGTCTACGTTTACGCATTCAAGAAATGCGGGGCTTTGGCCCTTTCCGGTCTTTGAAAATTCATTGCGATGCGGGATCCTGAGGCCTGAGGACTGACAACCTGTGCCGCCTGCCCCGGCGTGCCGTGGGGCTTGCCGTGGACTGAGGACCGACTAGCAGCTAGTCCCCCGCTCCAGCTCGATTTTCGCCAATAACGACGCAGGTCAGACGCGATTTTGGGGCTCAAAAACACTTGCTAGCAAGTGGGTAGGGGGGCCGCACAATCCTCTGAGAATCCGCTTGCTCGTCGGGATGAATATCTTCCGCAGAGAATAGCGTCGTCCCTGACGGGACTACGAATCGTTCCGACTATACCCAGCGCTGAAGCGCTGGGGTATAACGCGTCACCCCTTCGGGGTTGTTCGCCCTTCCGGTAGGACAAAATTGAGTTCCCCTTGGAGCTGCGAGCTTGGAGCTGTTTTTAACTAGCAGCAAGTCCCCCACCCCGGCTCGATTTTCGCCAATAGCCACGCGGGTCAGACGCATTTTTGGGGCTCAAAAACACTTGCTAGCAAGTGGGGAGGGGGGCCGCACAAAATCCTCTGAAAATCCGCGTTGATCCGCGTCCATCCGCGGCGAAAGGGTTTGCGGTTGCTTTTTGAAGCTCGAAACTTGAAACCCGAAACTCACTACTCTCCCCCTCTCGTATGTATCTGAATTGAGATGACTTAGCTCCACGGAGACTACTCCAAGTAATGGGGGGTGGGGGAGTAATACTTTATCCTCTGAAATCCGCGTTGATCCGCGTCCATCCGCGGCGAAAGGTTTCCTTGGAGCTTGGAGCTTGCAACTTGGAGCTGCTTTTACCCATCGCTGGCAATGATCTGCTGGATAAGCTCCACCACTCCGGCGCCGTGTTCGCGCTTGGTGGTTTTGTGGGCGCGGCGTTTTAGCGATGGGATGGCATTGGCGACGGCGACCGAGAATCCACAGAGACTGAGAAATGAGTCGTCGTTCTCCGCGTCTCCGGCGCCGACTACGTTGTGGGCGGCGATGCCCAGCTCGGCCAGGGCAGCGGTGAGTCCCGTGCCTTTGTTGACGCCGGTGGGCAGCACCATGACCGCATCTATATTTAAGATGACGTGCAGGTCGAGCTCCATCTCGAGAATTGTGTTGAGCACAGTCGTCTTGTGCTTGAGTATGGTGGCAACGATGGAGTGGCCCACGGAAAGCGGCGCCACCGCTTTTTGCCGGAGGCGTTGCACAAACTCCGGGGAGGGGGGATGGGTCAACAGCTTCATCGCGCCCGAAGCCGGCGAGTAGAGGACGCCTCCATTTTCGGCGACGACCGAGTCAAAGATGCCGGCCTGGGGGAAGATTTGGAGCAGCTCGGGCAGCTCGCGTCCGGTGACGAGGATGAGCTTGCGCCCGGTTTTTTTGAGTTCGTCCAGGGCCTTGAGGGTTTGACGCTCGATCTTGCCCTGCCAGGCGAGGGTCCCATCGTAGTCAGAGGCAAAGGCGAGAAAACGCATAAGACAGTACTCGGTACTCAGTATTCAGTACTCAGAAAAAGATTAACAGCTTTTGGTTTTCTCCGCGTCTCCGCGCCTCCGCGGTGAAATCTTGTGTTAGGGTACAAATATTATTTATGAAACTCGCTTTGACTCGCCGCACGCACCTGCTCTCGCTCCTCTTCTTTTTTCTATCGCAATTTGCGTTCGCTCAATCTCCCGCCGAAACGACATTTCGCATCACGCCACTGCATCCAGTCGAAGAGTTACGGGAAGAGGCGCTGAAGGCCGAGCCTCCGCACGAGAGCGGTCGCTTTCGCCGGCCAGAGCTGGTGGAGCTGATCAAACTCGATCCGACGATCAAGCTCGATATCCGTTACGCCACCGACAACAACTTCATGAGCACGCCGCTGTACTCCCAGGCGCGGGCGTTTCTGCAGCGGCCGGCGGCGCAGGCGCTGCTGCGCGCGCATCGTGCACTGAAGACGCAGGGATACGGGTTGCTGATCCACGACGGCTATCGTCCGTGGTTTGTCACCAAGATGTTTTGGGATGCGACGCCCGACGACAAGAAGAACTTTGTCGCCGATCCCGCGAAGGGCTCCAGGCACAATCGCGGATGCGCCGTGGACCTCACGCTCTACGATCTGAAGACAGGCGAGGCCGTCGAGATGCCCAGCGGATACGACGAGATGACCAAGCGCGCCTACGCCGATTACCCCGGCGGCACGGACGAGCAAAGAGACCGCCGCGCCATACTGCGCCGCGCGATGGAGAAGGAAGGGTTCAAGGTTAATCCGGAGGAGTGGTGGCACTTCGATTACAAAGATTGGGAGAAGTATCCGATCATGAATGTGAAGTTTGAAGACCTGGGAAGATAGAAGATTTCGCCGCGGATTAACGCGGATGAACACGGATCAAAACTTGGATCACTTTGCTTGGCTGCGCAACGCCGGCAGCTTCCAGCGCTTCTTCAACCGCTCGTATTGCGGCGCGGGCAACTGTACTAGCAACGGTTTGCGGGCTGGATCGAGCCAGGACAGCAGCGATTCGATTTGCTCTTGCGGCATGGCGGTGCATCCTACGGTGCCTTTGCCTGGTCCGCGCCAAATGTGGAGGAAGATGCACGACCCGCCTCCCGGCGTTGGCGGGTTGGCGTTGTGGTCCACGAAGATGCCCCAGCGGTAGAGCTCATCGGGACGCAGCATGTGCTCGGAGCTGTTCCAATCGGCGGCAACGGTTGTGTGATCCACCAGGCGGTTGTAGAACTTCGAGCTCGTGTCATCAACGCACTCGATAGATGTGGTCAGGTTCTGGTAGGGCATCTTCAATCCGGCGAGCGGTTGCGGCGCGTAGCCAAATACGGTGCCCAAGGCGAAGACGCCGGCGGGGGCCTTGCCGTCTCCTTCTTTCTTGATGGGATCGGAGGCGGCGCGGATCTCTGGGCCGTCAGTCAGGAGGGCGCCGGAGCCCCAGCCCAATCCATTCTTGCCGACGACAACCGTAACCGGCTCACCTACCGCTTGCCACTTCTTGCGAGGATTCGCCCGCTCATAACGCTGTAGCGTGCCCTCGACAGCGTTCCAATCCGACGTAGTAACCACCAGGATCTGAGTTGACGACTCAAGAGCATTGGGCTCGCGAGCTTGAGCTTGCAGAGTTATGAGTGCCAGCCCGGCAAGCAGGGAACAAAAGAATGACTTCATAAAGTCTAGGATGCCGGATGGCAGGGCCAGCGTCAAATCCAAGTGGGAACTTGCGGTGCGGTGGTGGTGTCTAAAGATTGAGGGAAATACTGCCTCGGCTATCGGTCGATGTTCCTTCCCAGGCCGCAAATATTTCTTTCATGCAAATGAAAAAAGTCCGCAAGAAGCCGCCGGCGGCGCGTTCTTCTCCTGAGCGTTAAAAAACTCTAATTCCGATAAGCGCATTCACGGAGATGCATGATGAAGGTTTCGAATCAACGCAACAATCCACCCAATTTCTGGTTTGTCTTTTTCTTCCTGATCACAATGTTTGTTAGTGCGGCCGTGTTTATGGTCGCCTCCTTCGAGGCAGAAGCGGCAAATGACGAACCGGCCGGCGCAACCTATTCGCACGGCGTCCTGTACGTCACCATTCCGTATGAAGCTACGCATGCCGGCTCGGGGCGGCTGACGATGGAGGTCCTCGACCCGGAAGACAAAGTCGTGGGGCGCGTAGAGCGGCGCGCGGAGGTTGCCGAGGGAACCGGGCGCTGGCAGGAGCAGATCAAGCTGGAGAAACCACTGGCCCTGGATGACATAGTGTGGCATCGGGTGCGCTATCACTTTGAATACAGCGATCAGAAGAACGAGGCGCTGGAGGGGATGGAATCCATATCGCAGATATTGCGCACGCCGGTGGTGCACATCCTCGGCCAGCAATCGTATTTGGCTGGCGGCGAGGCTGCGGTGCGGGTGATCGTCACGGATTCGAAGAACGAAATCATCGAGGGCCACGGCTCGGTTCGGATCGAGTTGCTGGCAACCGACCAGAAGCCGCAGGTCTTGTTCGCAGGAAAGCTGAACCAGCGTGGGACCACGGAAGCACAGTTTGATTTTCCTGCCGGCTTGGTAGGCAGTTATCAGTTGCACTACGTTGTGGATACGCCCATCGGCTCGACGGAGTTCACGCAGCCGGTGCGGCTGGAAGATAAAGTCTCGATTCTTCTCACTACGGAAAAGCCAATCTACCAGCCCGGCCAGACTATCCACGCACGCGCGTTGGCGCTCGACCGAGCCAACCATGAGGCAGCAGCCGACCGCAAGCTGACCTTTGAAGTAGAGGATTCACGTGGCAACAAGGTCTTCAAGAAAGCGACGCAGACCGACAAGTTCGGAGTTGCGTCAGCAGAGTTTTCGCTTGCGGATGAAGTCAACCTGGGCACTTACCACTTACGTGCCCTGATGGGCGAGGCCGATTCGGCACCTACGAATACGGCAGAGATCGCCTTGAACATTGAGAAATACGTACTGCCGAAATTCAAGGTCGCAATTGATTTTGAAGGCAAAGACAGCAAGACGAAGCGCGGATACAGGCCTGGCGACCACGTGACGGGAACGGTTCACGCCAATTACTTTTTCGGGAAGGCAGTAGAAGGTGGCGAGGTGACCGTCAAAGGCTCCAGCATGGATGTTTCTGTATTTGACGTAGGCTCGGTGCAAGGCAAGACCGATCACGACGGCACATACCACTTTGACATCAAGCTGCCCAACTATTTTGCCGGCCGTCCGCTCAGCCAGGGCGCGGCCCGCGTGCTGATTGAAACCACGGTAAAAGATTCTGCCAGCCACGCCGAAACTCGCGGCGAGCCGATTACTGTCAGCGAATCGCCGCTGATTGTTACAGCAGTCCCCGAAGGAGGCACGCTGGTTCCCAATCTGGAAAACCAGGTTTTCATCCTTACCTCTTATCCGGACGGAACGCCGGCTGCCAATACCGACCTGAAGGTCCATATAACAGGGAAGTCTGACCAGAATGTGAGCAGCGATGAGGGTGGAGTCGCCATTGTTCCCATCAGCGCCGGAGCCGGAACCGAAACCCTGGAGATTGAAGCAACCGACAAAGAAGGGAACCACGCCTCGAGCAAAATTGACCTGCAGGCCCGTGACGGCGAAGACCAGATTCTGCTGCGGACGGAACGCGCCATTTACCGCGCCGGAGATCGCATTCAATTGAGAGTTTTTTCCACGAAGAAACGGGGCACGGCGTACGTGGATATCGTCAAGGAAGGGCAGACCATCCTGACGCGCGACCTGGATATTGAAAACGGCCAGGCAGAACTCTCTATGACGGCAACGCCGGAGATGGCGGGAACCGTGGACTTCAGCGCCTACCTCTTTGGCCGCAACGCGGTGCCTGTGGGCGACCACCGGCTGGTCTTCGTACAACCGGCGGATGAGCTCAAGATTGAGACCGTGGCAGACGCTCCGGTGTACAAACCGGGCGATGAGGCGCGCATCCGCTTTCGCGTGACTAACGAACACGGCGAGGGCGTCAGCGCTGCGCTGGGCCTGGAAGTAGTAGACGAGGCCGTCTTTGCGCTGGCGGAAAAGCAGCCGGGCTTTGCCAAAGTCTTCTTCTATCTTGAACAGGAGGTCATGAAGCCACGCTATGAGATCCACTCCATCGGCATGCCGGAGATCGTGAAGCCAGTGGAGGAGTCGCAGGTCAAACAGCATGACCGGGCGGCGCGCGCGTTGTTTTCCGCAACTGAAATGGTCAATACCAACAAGTTTGAGACGGAGTTCGGCCGCAATGTGCCGGTGACGAAATATGCGGAGTACGCGCAGCGTTACCAGAAGAGCTTCCTTACACGGGCGCACGCACTGGCAGAAAGGCTGCGCCAGGTTTACGAGAAAAATCCCCAGAAGGGCGATCTGGCCAAAGTGTTAGACGAGATGGAGCGTGCTGGTGAGCCCGGGCTTCGCGATTCCTGGAACACCAACTTGCGGGTTGAGCCGGCCGACTGGTGGGGTCCGGCGAAGACGCACTACCTGGTGCGCTGTGCAGGGCCAGACAAGCTATTCAATACCGGCGATGACATGTGGGTCTATCTTGAAGTTCATCACAGAAAGTTAGTGGGGCGGCACACAACCTCAGGTTCGAGCAAGATTGACGTCAACATTGAACATGATCGAGGGCCCTTCAACGGCCGTGCGGAGATCGCAGGCACAGTGGCTGATCAATGGGGCGGAGCGCTGGAGGGAGCTACTGTGACCGCGCGCGAAATCTCCACAGGAAAGACGCGCACGGCGCGGGTCAATGCCGACGGCCAGTTCAGGCTCGGCGCCCTGCCGGCGGGTGATTACAAAGTCGAGGTTTCCACCGCATCAGAAAATGTATCGAGCAATTTCAAGCTGGAAGCGCGGGACCACGCAAACCTTTCCGTGTTTCTCACGCGCGAACCTGCTGGAACTGAGGTGGCGGTCAATGAAGACGCGGGGACCATGGACGACTTCAAAGTCCTGGATGTCAACGGTGTCGCAATGGGCGGGGAGTGGGGCAGAGGTATGGGCGGGGCGATCGGCGGAGCTATAAGAGAAGAGCGACCACTCAATGTCCGCAATGAGATGGCCCTCATGCAACTTGTCCCAGGCGTTGCAAAGGCTGCTCCTGCGCCGCCTGCTACGGCTGAAGCGGTTGAAGTCATGGACGCAGCCGCACAGGTCAACACTTTGACGGTTGCCAAGAAGGAAGATAAGAGTAAAGATTCCGGTTCATCGGCTCCGCGGGTGCGCTCGTACTTTCCGGAGGCGCTCTATATCAATCCGGAAATCATTACCGACCAGGATGGACGCGCCAGCATCACCATTCCGATGGCGGATTCCATCACTACGTGGCGCATGGCGATGCTGGCTTCCACGACGCACGGCGCACTGGGCAGCGCGACCTCGAGTCTGAAGGTCTTCCAGGATTTCTTCGTGGATCTCGACCTGCCGGTCACGCTCACCCAGGGGGATTGGGTCTCGATCCCGGTGGCGGCTTACAACTACTCGGGCAGCCGTGGAGATGTCAATCTGCAACTGCAGCCTGACGACTGGTACTCCCTGGTGGATGACACCTCGGAAAAAACCGTCAAAGTAGATTCGGGCAGCGTAGGTGGCTCGCAGTTTAAGTTGCAAGCCAATCGCATTGGGAAGTTCAAGCTGACGCTTTCGGCGCGCATGAAAGGCGAAGTTGACCGCGCCGACATCGTGGTCCGGGAGATCGAAGTCATTCCTAACGGACGCGAGCAGAACCTGGTCTTCAACGGAAGGCTGGAAAGCACGGTGCAGCACGACCTTGATTTCCCGGCGGCTTCCATCCCTGACGCGAGCAAGATTTTCGTCAGACTCTATCCTGGCCCACTGAGCCAGGTGGTCGAAGGAATGGATAGTCTGCTGCGCATGCCGTACGGGTGCTTTGAGCAGACGTCATCGAGTACGTATCCCAACGTGCTGGCGCTCGATTACATGAAACGCACCAACAAGCTCACTCCTGAGGTGCACGCCAAGGCTGAGGGATACATCGCCAATGGCTATCAGCGGCTGCTGACCTTTGAAGTCCCGGGCGGTGGATTTTCGTGGTTCGGTCAGGCGCCGGCCAACAAGATCCTGACGGCTTACGGTCTGATGGAGTTCTACGATATGTCGAAGGTCTACGACGTAGACCCGAAGCTGATCCTGCGAACGCAGCAGTGGCTCGCCGGCCAACAACAGGAAGATGGAAGCTGGAAGCCGGACACTTACTTCATCAACGAAGGCGCGACCAACCGCTATAACACCGACGTACTGCGCATTACGGCTTACCTTGCATGGTCGCTGGAAAATACGGGCTACCAGGGACCGGCGGTCGAGAAGGCCAAGCGCTATATCGAAAAGCACATGGATGGAAAAACCGATTCCTATACTTTGGCAGTCCTTGCCAACTTTGCGGTGGACTACGCCAAAGACCGCGACTTCACGCGCCAGGCGATGCAACTCCTGCTGGATGCACGCACCGAGAAAGATGAACAAGTATGGTGGAGCACAAATGAGACCAGCGTCTATGCTACCGGCGAGAGCGCCAGCGTGGAGACAACCGGCCTGGCCGTGCAAGCGTTGCTCAAGTGGGGAGAGGCTTCAAGCACAGCACGCAAGGCCCTGAGCTACATTGCTTCCAAGAAAGATGCCGCTGGCACATGGGGCACCACTCAGGCCACCATCATGGCGCTGCGCGCATTGCTCTTGGCTACCGAGAAAGGCGCAGCCGATGTTCGCGGCACGCTCGAAGTCCTGCTTAACGGTAAATCAGTTGAGAAACTCACGCTGACGCCGGAGAACAATGACCTGCTCCATCAGTTTGTGTTCAAAGAGCTCAATATGAAAGGCGCAAACAACGTGGAGATCCGTTTTGACGGCAAGGGCGGCCTGGCCTACCAGGTGGTGGGGAGCTACTTCCTGCCCTGGGACGAAAAGCCGGTGAAAGAAGCCCTCTCCATTGATGTGGCCTACGACCGCACACACCTTGCGCAGGATGACATCGCAAGCGCGACTGCGACCGTCAGGAATAATCTGGATAAGAGCGCGAACATGGTGATGGTTGACCTGGGCATTCCTCCGGGGTTCGACCTGCTCAGCGAAGACTTGCAGGATTACCAGGAGAAGAGCGCAGGCCAGAAGAGCGGACGCCTGGAAAAATTCAGCCAGACGGCCACGCAGGCCATTCTCTACTTCGATTCGTTTGCGCCGGGAGACACGGTCAAGCTGCACTTCCGTTTGCGGGCGAAGTATCCCATACGCGCTAAGACGTTCCAGTCGCGGGTCTATGAATACTACGATCCCAAGGTGAGTTCGATTGCGCGTCCAGTGCAATTGGAGGTTCGCCAGCGGTAGCGCGTGTTGGTATTAGTATGGAGAAGCAGAGGCGGATTCGCTCTGCACATTGCTCACCTCTGCAGAGGCGGTTACAATGAAAGGAGTTGTCCGGCCACTCTGTAGGCGCGTAGCTCAGTTGGTTAGAGCGCTACCTTGACACGGTAGAGGTCAGGAGTTCGAGTCTCCTCGTGCCTACCATTTCTTTCAATGACTTGGCCCGGTTTCGCGCCGGGTACAAGGCTCCAAAAGGCTCCTATAAAAACGCCATGGGCAGCTGACCTGAGACCACGTTGCACAGGTCTGGGAATCGGTTGCATCTTTGGCTAGGCCCAAGTGAGTGCGGGATAACCACCGACCTTTGTATTGTGAGTTCAAAGGGAAACTGATTTGGAAGAACTTATAGGCGCACCCATGACACCTAAGCACCTGTAAGTTCCTGTAAGAAACGCAGCGTAGTCCCTCGTTTAGTCCCTCGTTTTGCCCACCTCGTTGGGTTGAACGTCCAACGGTTCCATCGTCCCGCTCTAGTGGAGCACCCTGGCGAGTTGTCGACCTTGTTGTTCCACCTGGGCTATTCGCTGCACGAGCGCTGCAATGTCATGCTGCAGGGCTTCCAATTGTTCCTGTTGTATTGCGATCTGCTGCTGTTGCGTGGCGAGCTGTTTCTGCTGGGTTTGATTCAGGCGCATCTGCTCTTCATTTTTCTTCTGCTGCGCTTCGATCAGCCGCCGCTGCTTCTGCACCTCATTCAGCAACATGGCGTTCACGAAGTGGTAGCGCACAGTCTGCGGCTTTCCCTCCCCATCGAAGACCACCAGATTGGGCGCGATCTGCGCCACCTCTTCCGCCACCAGGCCATACTGCCGGGTGTGGGTGGAATCGAGCTCAGGCTTGTAGTAGAAGGCCACGGGGCGCAGCTTCATCAGGATGTCGCTCTCGACGCCCAGGTCGGCGATGTCTTGTTTGAAGCGTCTTGAGGAAGTGGCCGTGCCCAACTGTCCGGCAGAGTTGACGAAGACATTCACGCCACTGGCGCTAGTGGCTCCAGAGATGCCGGCAATGAAAGCGGCCGTATGAGTGCCGGCTGTGCCGATGCGGATGGTGTTCGATTCGCCGCCCACTCCGGAATGACCGATATCGATGTTGTTGCTTTCGGCCCCCGGTGAAGGTGGAACCAGAGCCGATGCCAACTGCGATGTTGTTGCTGCCGGTGGACAAGCTTGCCAGAGCGTGTGTGCCGAACGCTGCGTTGCTCCCACCCGTGGTGTTGGCCGCGAGGGCGGCGTTACCAAAGGCTGAGTTGTTCGCGCCGGTCGTGTTGGAGAGGAGCCCGTTGTTGCCGAAGGCGGAGTTTTGACCACCCGTGCTGTTAACACCAAGTGCCTGAGCACCGAATGCCGAATTGTTACTGCCCGTGGTGTTTGTAGAGAGCGCCAAGGCGCCGAAAGCGGAGTTGGTATTCCCTGTTGTATTGTGGGCCAAGGCGTTATTGCCAAAGGCAGCGGCCGACGCCAGTGGTGTTGGCGTTGAGTGCATAAGCGCCAAAAGCGGAGTTTCCGTATGCGGTATTGGAAAAGAGGACGCCAAAGCCGAAAGCGGAATTGTTGTTGGCGGTGGTATTGGCCGCCAGAGTGCTATCGCCAAACGCAGAGTTGTACGTACCTGTGGTATTGGCGATGAGCGCGTGGAAGCCAAACGCATCATTGCTCACGCCCGTCGTGTTGTTCTGCAGTGCGCTGGTGCCAAACGCCGCGTTGTTGCTGGCCGTGGTATTGGAAACAAGGGCATCGATGCCGAAGGCGGAGTTCGCTGCTCCAGTGGTGTTGGAATTGAGAGCAAATGAACCGAAGGCAGCGTTGGATCCGCCTGTCGTGTTGCTCGCGAGCGCTCCGTTGCCGACGGCGGCGTTGAAAGATCCCGTGGTGTTGGAATAGAGCGCAAAAGCGCCAAGAGCGGAGTTGTCGTGGCCTGTCGTATCTGACAGGAGAACGCTGCTGCCTACTCCCGTGTCACCTACGCCTGACAAGCTCAAATTCCCGGCTGATGCACCTACGAAGGTGTTCAGCGCCCCAAAGTTATGCAGGAACGGCGCTCCTCCCAACGTCAGCATGCCGACCGAGGCCGATGCGGTATTGGGCAGCGCCAGGTTGCCACCCAACGTGATGCTGCTGGCAGAGAAGTTACCAGAGTTGTCGCGGCGCACGATGGCATTCGCTGTGCTCGCGGCAACCGCATTCGAAACCACGGTTGTTCCGGGCGGTCCCGTGACCTCTCCGGCCAGATTCGGCAATCCCGATGCGGGAAAGGTTTGGCCAACGGCAAACACGATGTTGCCGGTCATCACTCCGCCCCCCAGTTGCAGATAGCGCAGATCAGTAGCAGTGGTGTTGAGCCCCACTGTGGGATTCAGCGGAGTCCCGCCGATGGCAATGAAAACATTGCCTTCGTTCACACTGTTCACTCCGGTTGCGCCGGGAAAAACCTGTCCGCTGCTGAAAGTGACGAGGCCATTGCTGCCGTTGATGATGAGCCCGTTGTTGCCGCCAATCACAACGTTGCCGTTGCTGACCGTGATCGGCGAGTTACCAAGATGGCGGGGATTGGCATCAAAGACAGGCACCGTGCCCGGCGTCCCGCTGGCGTTGAAGAGAAGCTGGTACAACACCGGACCATCGGGCCGTTGAACTGTGGGCGAAGTTCGCTGCCACATCAAGCCTTGGCCAGGCCGCAAGCTGGCCAACTGCTGCCCGGCGCCATAGATTCCCATTTCGGGAGCGGTTGTCGGCGACTGGGCCAGCGCCGGCAAACTTGCCACCAACAGAAAGATGGCTATGACAGCCAGGGCCAGACCTTTCCAGTAAAAATTAGAAACGCTGATACTCATGCCGTTCTCTCCTTGTTGCGCCATTGTGTTCATCTCTGGTCCTGCGAAGCACCGTTCTGCGCCTGCCGATCCTGCCCGCGCTTCATCAGTTCGGGATGACGCTCCCACTCGATCCCTTGCTCTTTCGGTGCGCCATAGAGTTCGGGATGGATGTAGTGGCCCTGCAGCTTCTCTTTCTTCACCTCTTCCACCACCAGGGGATGCGCCTTGGCCCACTCGTCCTGGCGCACTCCTGTGACCTGCCAGGAGACTTCTACGTTGGGTACGCTGGTGCGAATCGTGAATTGATGGTTGTGAATCTTGTGGGCCACAATGGCCTGCGCGAACTGCCCGATCACCGTGAGCTGATAGCGGAAGTCTCCGTTGAGGGCCTCAAACCAGTTGGGAAGCTCGACGATTGCCTGGCCCTGCGCATCGGTCGTGACGTTGCCGGTGTAGATATTCATCATCTCCGAGGATTCGACCGAGGCGTGTACCAGGTATTTGTTGGCAGGATCCAGAGGATGATCAATGCGGAAGTTCTTGGCCGAACCGCTGATGGCGCCGGAGCACTGAAAACCACCGCTTCCGTCGATAGTGCAGCGTCCACTACTACCAGCAGCAGCAAATACGGGCCCACTGCCGAGATTCTCCACTCCAAGCGTTTCATTATCGCTGCTGTTGTTCAGGAATGCGCCGGCCTGCCCGCCGTCGGCTGTTCCGAAGACGGCGAGTCTGCCAGGGCCAGCGCCGCTGTCTCCCCAAACACCAGCGCCGAGAACACCTGCGTATGCGGCACCACTGTTGCTGGCCGAGACGTCGGCGCCATAGACTCCAATGCCAACGGGACTTTGCGAGAAACCCTGAACACCTTGCGCTGTTCCCGTGCTGGCGGTAGCCCGTCCGATGACGCCGCTGCCAGGAGAGGTGACCGTACTGCTCGTATCCCCGAGGATTCCGTATCCGGGACCGCTGCCATAAACGCCGGCGGATGGATAGACAGCGCTAAGGGTGCGGCCGGAAATGCCGTTGCTGACTCCCGTCGTTGCGAGATTGCTTGCGGACCATAGGGTGAAGGCCGGTGATGAAAATTGAGAACTCAGGAAATTGGTTGTGATCCCGTTCGCGCTGAAGTTGCCCGAGGCGTCGCGCTTCACGATGGCGTTGGCGATGTTGGCATTGGTAGGCGCCACCTTCCAGTTCAGCGTCAGCGTCCCCGAGGTGGTCACCGGCGAGCCCGTCACGTTGAAGTCCGAGGCCGGCGCTGACAGGCCCACGCTGCTCGCACCTCCTGCGCCGGGAAAGGTTTGCCCGTTGGCGAAGCTGATGATTCCCGTCGTGCCGTTGATCATGGTTCCATTGCCACCGCCGATCAGCACATTGCCGCCGCTCACCGTAATCGGAGAATTCGTCAGATGCCGTGGATTGGTGTCGAAGGCCGGCACCGTTCCCGGCACTCCGCTGGCGTTGAAGATGAGTTGATAGAGCACCGGACCATCGGGCTGCGGGACAGTGGGCGACGTCCGCTGCCACATCAGGCCATGGCCCGGCCTCAGGCTGGCCATCTGTTGTTGCGCATAAGCGGTCACGCAGAAAAACACAGTCGCCAGCATAGAACCAAGAAGAGAAAGCCGCATTAAAGTAACCTCCAGAACATCGAAAATATGGATCAGAGGCGTGAGTTCCTGGGCCTCCGTTCCGGTCAATGTTGCTCCAAAATGTTGCTCCAATCTGACTACAACTTCGAAACCATGCCGGGCGCGCTGCCGCTGCCAAAGGGGCCCGACGATACCCAGATATTGGCGCCGTCAAAGGCCAACCCCTCTACGACCGCTGTCCCGGAAGGAAAGGTGCCTAGGGAAAAGACGCCGAGGTTCGCCCCATCGCTCGCTCGCAGCTTGGTTACGGTGTCGTCAGAGAGGTTTCCAACCCAGATATTGGCGCCGTCGAAAGCCAGTCCGCCGGCACCGCTCGCGGCGAAAGTGCCAAGGTTGGCCCCGTCACTCGCCCGCAGCTTTATGACCCTGTTGCCGAGCAGGTCTGTTACCCAAATGTGGGCGCCATCGAAGGCCAGTGAGTTGATATTGTCGTCCACTGGGGCCACAGTAAAGGTTCCGAGGTTAACCCCGTCACTCGCTCGAAACTTCATGACGGTGCCGTCCGCGTTGTTGGTCACCCAGATGTTGGCGCCGTCAAAAGCTATGTCCGTAGGATGTCTGCCCCCTGGAAAGGTGCCGAGGATGACTCCGTCGCTGGCACGCAGCTTTGTAATGTTGCGGCCGAGGTAATCTGCCACCCAGATGTTGGCCCCGTCGAAGGCCAACTGGTCGGGGCCGTGGCCGGCGGGGAAAGTGCCAAGGAGGAAACCATCGCTTGCCCGCAATTTCGTAATTGTGTCGTCGTCGCCGTTGGAGACCCAGATATTGGCGCCATCGAAGGCCAGGCCAAGCGGGTGGAGTCCGACCGGGAAAGTGCCGAGATTGGCTCCATCGTTCGCCCTTAGCTTTGTTACGGTGTTGTCGAAAAGATTCGCCACCCAGACATTGGCCCCGTCGAAAATCACAGTGCCCGGGCTAGTGCCCACGGGAAACGATGTTGTCAGGTTGGCCTTGTACCAGTGTTTAAGAGCGATTTGGTTCGGATTCTTGGTCGAATTGACCACCCCGCCTTGCGCCAGGGCTGATATCGGCAGTGCCGCAAGAACCAGTGTTACCACCAGGCGCTTCCAAGCCGTCTTCATGAGTCGAGACAAAGATTGCTTCATTTCTTTCTCCTTTTCGGTTGTATCTTCATTTCTGCTCCGCCCCGTGCGGGCGTTCTGACGAACGCCGCCGAGGTGAACGCAATGGGTTAACTGCTTCGACTGCCGCTTCACGGATGCGCTCGCGCATTTCTACAATCCGACTCGGGTACCGTGACCTTGGTTAATGGTGTGGGCGAGGAGCCATCAGCATTCATCACCCAAACGTTGAGGGCTTCGTTGGCGTTGGTGGCATCGCTGCCGTCCAGGGCACGATCGCTGACGAACACGATCTTGGAGCCGTTCTTGGCCCAAACCGAGGCCTCGGCCAAGTGGACGTTGTTCAGGGCATTGGCGAGGGCAGTCAGGTGCCCATTGCCGGAACCATCGGCATTCATGACCCAAATGTTTTCGGTCGCGTTGGCGCCGTTGGCCATGTTGCTGCCGTCGAGCGCACGGGTTGACTTGTACGCAATCTTGGCGTTGTTCGGAGACCAGGCTGGGAACAAGCTGTCGACGTTGGCGGCATCCAACTGGGTGAGAGCCGTGCTAACCGGAGTTCCGCTGGCGTTCACCACCCAGATGTTGTGGGTATTATTCGTGGTTTGCGCATCGCTGCCGTTCAATGCGCCATCCGATTGGAACGCGATCTTGGTTCCATCCGGCGACCAGGCAAGGAATGCCGCCGCGACTGCGCCCGTGTTGTAACTGGTCAGATGATGGTCGTTGGTGCCATCGGCATTGATCACCCAGACATTGATGGCGCCGGCAACGGCGGCCATAGCGTTGCTGCCGTTGAGAGCACGGTTGGAAATGTAGGCAAGCTGTGTGCCGTCCGGCGACCATACCGGAGATCCGGCATGGACACCGGACACTGTCAGCGAGGTCAAAGGCGTGGGGCTGCTGCCATCGGCCTTCATCACCCAGACGTTGACCGGTTCGAGGCATGGGCTGCAGGCAATCACCGCGTCGGAACCGTCGAGAGCGCGGTCCGAGTCAAACGCGATCTTGGAGCTGTCGGGCGACCAGACTGGGAAGCTGGTGCCGGCCAGCGCGGCGGTCAGCTTGGTGAGAGGCATGGTTCCGGTACCATCCGGATTGGCGATCCAGATGTTGAATGCGACGACGAAGTTCGGGTTGTTCGGATTGTCGCTGCCATCCAGGGCGCCGCTCGAGCGAAACGCGATCTTGGCGGCGTTAGGCGAGAAGACCGCGGCCTGGGCGATTGCTTTGTTGGCGGTGTAGTGCGTGAATGGAGTGGCGCCGGTGCCGTCGAGGTTGACCCCCCATATGTTGCCGTTGCTGGAGTTCGGCAAGATGTTGTCGCTGCCATCGAGCGCGCGCTCTGAATCGAAGACCACGTCGCGTGACGGAATCGGCGTGGGCGTCGGGGTCGGAGTGGGAGTTGGCATAGGTGTGGGCATAGGAACTGGGATCGGCAACGGTTTGCTGCCCCCTCCTCCGCATCCAATCAGCAGCACGGTAAGAATAAGGAGCGCAGCAGGCCATCCAAGCCTTTGGCATATCCTTCGCTGCGCGCGTATGAATATTTCGCTCTCCGTCGCTGATCGACCTGAAGTCTCGATGACGCCTTTTGTATTTCTCTCTTTCATGACTGACTCCTCGTAGTTTCTCTGGGTGTCCTGTTCCCTTCACGGACGCCGGACCGGCTCTCCAAGAAGCGCCATGGACCTGGGTCCAGTGGCGCTTCCAAGGCCTTCTTCCCCTTATGGCCTGATGGATGGCAAGAGGCGTGATTTATTACCAAACTGGGATTTCCAAAGACGAAAAATGTACAGAGTTGACGAGGAGCGTAGGAGGTACAATGACCACTTTTCCTCCTGCTTTCTTGGACAATCTTTGAGCTGGCAGTACCGTAGGGTTCCCTGGATACTTCTTGCCGTTGTACCGAAGTCGGGCCTCATAGCCTGGACTGGCTCCTCCTGCCACGCCGACCCCTAAGTCGTGCCAGCCGTTTGTCTTCTCTGGCAGAACGAGAATCGGCAGTTGGGTGACGCTTGTTTTCGTGATGACTTTGAAGGAGGAGCCACTCGGAGCCAGAATAAGAGCTGCGCAACCGCCGCTTCCGCACCAATTTGGACCGATGAGGTAGACGATGGCCTCCTCGGTTCCGTTGTCCCTGAGATCAGCGAAGGCAACGGCGTAGCGGGTTGTCCTTTCGCTCGGCGAGCTCGGGTTCCCGTCGTACTTCTGCAGGAATCTCTTGAGGTTATCCGCTCTTGCAGGAGCGCTTTGCGCACACGCGTGGACCAGACTGCCGCCAACCAGCAATATGCAAACCGTGAGGACCGAGACGGTGGCAAAGGATCGCAGCCAGATGCGGGTTATTGCATTTCTCTTTTTCATATCTGCCCCCATTGTGGTTCTTCCTGGTGTTGGCGCTCGTTTCACGGATGCCAGACCGGTTCGTAGGCGCTGGTCTTAGCGGCGGTGTATTTTGTAATAGGCTGCTGGTTCGAACCGTCGGAGTTCATGGTCCAGACATTGGAGACGCTGTTTTTATTCAGCGCATCGTCGCCGTTGAGCGCGCCATCCGATACAAATGCGATCATGGTGCCGTCGGGCGATATCGCAGGTGCCTCGGCTCCGCTCGGGAATCCGGTGCTGGTAAGCTTGGTCAAAGGAGCGGCGGCCGAGCCATCGGCATTCATGATCCAGACGTTCATCGGTGCGGTAGGACTCCCGCCGTTGCTGCCGTCCAACGGACGATTGGAAGAGAAGACGATCTTGCTGCCGTCAGGCGACCATGAAAGCCCGTCAGTAAACTCGTTGCCCGTCAGCCTGGTCAACGGCGTAGCGCCGGAGCCATCGCTGTTCATCACCCAAACGTTGCCTGCGTTGAATGGGCCTACGTTATCGCTGCCATCCAGCGTGCCTTCTGACACAAAGGCGATCTTGCCGCCATTGGGCGACCAAACTGGATCGAAGGCAGATGCTCCGCTCGCAGAGTAGTGGGTGAGTTGTTTGTTCCCTGAGGCATCCGCGTTCACCACAAAAATATTGAGTGACGGGTCTCCGGCTCTATAGGCGATCCGTGTGCTGTCCGGCGACCACATGATGGGAGACAAAGGCTGCAATTTTGTCGTCTCTGAGAAAGTCACGGGCCTTGGCCCGGAGCCATCCGCATTCATGACCCAGATGTTGGAGACGTAATTCGTGTTGGCGGCGTCACTCCCATTCAAAGCCCGAGTGGATAAATAGGCGATCTTGGACTTGTCAGGAGACCAGGCTGGGCTGTACGCATCCGCAGCTGTGAGTCTGGTCAACGGCATGGTGAAGCCGCCCCCACTTGTCATGACCCAGATGTTGGAGCCGACGCCGCCGCTGGCATCGTTCCCATTCAAGACACCGGTCGACACAAAGGCGATCTTCTTGCCATCCGGCGACCAAGCTGGCTGATCGTTGGAGGGAATAGTGGTTCTGGTCAACGGTATGGAAATTCCCATAGCCGTCGCCCAAATATTTGGACTGGCCGACGGGCTATTGGGCGTATCCAAGCCGTCAAGATTGCCCGTGGAAACGTACACCAGTGCTCGCGTGGGACCCCCGCAGCCAACCAGCAGCAGGGCTAGAACCAGGAGTCCACATCCCAGCCTCTGGTGTGCCGTTAGCCGCAGCGTGCAGATAAACTGCGTCGCTAAGCACAACGCATTCTTGGTCGTGGTCGTGACTCTTCCGATCCTCTCTTTCACGGTTGCCTCCTCATTTCCATCCTTACTACTCGTGCTGCCTGTTTTGTGGCTTCTTCCTTCTTACGGCTGGATGGACGGCAAGAGATGGGACTTATTACCAAGCTGTGCTTTTTCAAAAGGCCCTACCTTTTTGAAAGCCAAGAAACGGGGGAATGAATGCTGTCACCATGACTATAACGAGGCCCGCTCAAGAGCATTTCCCTCCTGCATAGGCGGATCCCTGGCGGTTTTGAATGCTCTCAAAGGTCAGGCAGGAGGCCGGCGGATGCAAAGACTCGCGATGATGACTTTTGTAGTAATGCAAGAAAAACCACGCGCATGGTAATAAGCGCACCGCTTGGCTCTCCTATTGAGCAATTGCAAGCGAAAAGGAACATCAGCAAATTGCGTCTGGTAGAAACCGGCGGGCGGCAAGCACCTGCCAGATAAGCAGGCGCCAAAGGAGAAACCATCATGAGAAACAGATTCGGGTTGGGCGTGTTCGGCGTGGTTGCAGTATTCGCGACCTTGGTTGCGGGCCAGGCTTCTCACGGTCAAGCCCAAAACGGTACGGAGACTGACCCTTGCGCGATGACCAACCTGCCTGCAGAAATTCAAAATAAACTTACGACCACGTATGCTGCCTGGAAGATTCTAGCGCCGGCGCTCCTCACTACATCAGAGGGCCGACGGTATTGGTTGAAACACCATCCTAAAGAATGTCCAGGGATCCTCACAGGCACGTTCTCTGACGACAACCAAGTCGGATATGTTCTGGAGTTGACGCGGCGGAAAAAAGGCGAAATCTGGCAACAGGTTCTGTACTTTCATCCAAGTCGTGATGGGTTTAGCGTCGAAATCTTGAATCCATCGCGAGTCGTAGATCCAAACTTTCCAGTTTCAATTGACAAGCTGCCGCCAGATAGGAGCGTCAAAACAGATCAAGTGTACGTTACTTTGGGGGACGAAGACGGGTCAGGTGTAACTTTCTATTGGAAACAAGGGCGTCGACATAAAATTTTTAGCGGAGATTAACTTCCGGAGTGCACGTGAGATGTGTGGTTTTGGCGAAATCGCCCCGCGATTTTGTTGCACTTTTGGGTACGGCTGGTACCGACGGGCGGCAAGCACCTGCCACATAAAGCAAGCTAAAGGAGGAAGCCATCATGAGAAACAGATTTGGGTTGAGCGTGTTCGGCGTGGTTGCAGTATTCGCGGCCTTGGTTGCGGGCCAGGCGTCTCCTGGTCAAGCCCAAAAAGGGACGCCGACCGACCCTTGTGCGACGGCCAAGCTGCCTGCAGAGATTCAAAATAAACTTACGACCAAATATGCAGGCTGGAAGATTCTAACGCGGGCTCTCCTCTATTCAGATCAAGAGATCTGCATGGCCAGCGACGACACTTGTAAAGAATGTCCAGGTATGGTCACGGGCAAGTTCTCTGATGACAACCAGATTGGATATTTCGTGAATTTGATAAAGCAGCAAAACGGCAAAACCTGGCAGCGGATCCTCTATTTTCATCCAAGTGCTGGTGGTTTTAGCGTCGAAACTGTACAGGCTCCATCACGAATCGAGGATCTACAAAATCTGGAAGTACTTGAAAATATGTCGAAGAAAGACGGGCGGCGGTATTACCACATCAAAACGGATAGCGTGTGGGTTCGTGCAATGGGGGAGTCGCGCTGGAGGGTCTACTATTGGAGACAAGGACGCCTAAAGAAAATTGACGTTGATGAGGCGAATCCATAGGAAGGCGATCAGCCCACAGATCGCCGCACTGCTCGTAAGACTCCCGCAGTCCATCGAATACCCAACTATCGGACCCGCCTGACGCCGCCATTGCCCTACTTACGACCCGCTTGAGAGACCGGCGCGGAATTCCCAACCTAGCGGGTGCATTTCCCCACCGGCCCTACCTTTTTGGAAACCGAGAAACGTGGAACGTGGAGCCGTCACCATGAATGCAGGAGCACCCTTTGGGCTGCGAGGGTTGAGAGGACTCTGCTCGAGACCATCAAAGCCGGGCGTTAATAAGGAACTCTGTTCTCACGACGAATAGAAGGTTACAATGGCGGGCCAGAGACTCATGTCGAAGCAGACATCAAGATGGCGATGGCTGCCAGCCGTACTGGTGCTGGGCGCGGCGATACTCGTCGCGCAGTCGCAGCCCCAATCACAGCCGCAGCCGCCGACTGCTTCACAACCGCAGGCCCAGCCTTCCGCTCAGCAGCAGGCGCTCGAAGCGCTCGCCGATAAGCTCATTGCAGCGCCCGACGAAGAGGCGCGCAATACGCTGCTTTCTACAAACGGCGATTTGTTGACCGTCGACCTGATCCACATTCTTCATCATCGCGCAGGCGTTCTGTACGACACCAGAAAAGACCTTTCCCACGCCCTGGCGGCCGATGAGATTGCCTTGACGATCGCTCAACGAATCAACGACAAAACGGAAATCGCCAATTCTTTTCGCGATGTCGGTGTGGTTCTCGATGCCCAAGAGGACCACGAAGCTGCTTTGGACTACTTGCGCAGGGCGATCGCCCTTTCCGAGGAGATCAATGATCCTGGCCTGGCTGCTTCCTACAGCCAAATTGGCGTCACGTTGAGACACATGGGCAGCTACCAGGAAGCCGCGGATTACCTGAACCGCGCCGTGAAGCTGAGAGAGGCTCAAGGCGACAAACCCGGCCTTGCCCGGGCCTCGTTCAATCTCGGCAACGTATACCAGGAGCTTGGCAACCAGCGCCTGGCTTTGCAGCAGTACCAGAGAAGCATGGAAATCAGCAAAGAGCTGGGGATTGAGAGCGGGATTGCTTACAACGCAAATGGCCTGGGCACAGTCTACGAAGCTCAAGGGGACTATGATTTGGCCCTTTCCTACTACCAGCAGAGTTTGAAGCTCAAAGAGAAGTTCGCCAATCCGGCCCAGATTGCAACCACCCTTATGAACATCGGCCAAGTGTATCAGGATATGGGCAACGTCTCCCTTGCCCGCGAGAACTACGAGAAGGCGCTCAAACTCAAAGAAGCCAACGGGGACCAACAGGGGACAGCCCTCGTTCTTCACAACTATGGCTGGATGCTGCGAGAGCAAGGGAACTTCAGTCAGGCGCTGGAGATCTATCAAGAGAGCCTCAAGATAAGCGAATCTCTTGGCGACAAATTTCTCTTCTCCCAAACCATGATCGAGATGGCCAGGATCTACTGCGTCCAGCACGATTACGCCCGTGCCCTGGAGTTGGGGCAGCGTGCCTCCGAGATCGCCCGCGAAATGGGTAACACGGAAGTACTCTCCCAGGCATTGGATGTAGTGGGCCTGGCACTGGCTGGATTGGGCAGGGCCGAAGAGGCCCACTCGACCATGTTGCAGGCCATCGCTGAAGTCGAGGAGCTTCGTGGCCAGGTTGCCGGCGCCGAGGAAGAGAGCGCGGGCTTTCTTGACAAAAAGATCGAGCCTTACCAGCACATGGTGCGGATGCTGGTTTCTGAAGACAAATCGGCAGAGGCCTTCGAATTTACCGAGCGCGCCAAAGCCCGCGTCCTGCTGGATGTAATGCGCAGCGGTCGCGTTCACGTTGACAAAGCGATGACCGCGCAGGAGAACGAACAGGAGCACAAACTCCTCAGCCGGCTGGCTTCACTGAACGTGCAACTCTCGGCGGAGAAGGCAAAGCCCACTCCGAACACGACGCACATCGCCCAGCTCAACGCCGATTTGGACCAAGCCCGCCTCGATTATCGCGATTTTCAAACCTCGCTCTACACCGCTCACCCTGAGCTCCAGGTTGCACGCGGTGATGTAAAACCCGTATCGCTCGCCCAAGCGGCCCCTTTGCTCCCTGATGCCAAGACCGCGCTGCTCGAGTTCTTAGTCACAGCAGACGAGACCTATCTCTTTGTCCTGGTTAAGGCAGCTGACGCGAGCACGCCCCAGCTCACGGCTTACACCCTGCCGATCGGAGAGAAAGAGCTGACCACGCGTGTGGACCGCTTTCGCCAGCAGCTTGCCACTCGCGATCCTGAATACGGGCAGCCGGCGCGAGCGCTTTACCGGCTGTTGCTCCGCCCTGCGCATGCTGCTCTCGCCGGCAAGACAATGATGGTGATCGTTCCCGATGGGCCACTGTGGGAGCTTCCTTTCCAGGCCCTTCAATCTTCAGACGGTCATCATCTGCTGCAAGAGGCTGCCATCTCCTATGCGCCTTCACTGACCGTTCTGCTTGAAATGGCTCGACGCCACCGCGAGAGCCGAAGCGATGCGCCGCGATTGCTGGCGCTGGGCAATCCGGCATTCAAGGGCCAGGCCGCCACTGGAACACAGATTTCGCAGCTGGACCCTGACCCAGTGAGCCATGCTCAGGAGAACGATGCCGAGCGGAGCAAATCTGGAGACCTGCCCAGCGCCGAGCGCGAGGTTGCTGGATTGGGCCGCCTTTACGGATCTGCACGCAGCAGCGTTTACATCCGGGCCGCGGCCGACGAGAAGACATTCAAGGAGGAAGCCCCGAAATACGATGTGTTGCACCTGGCGACACACGGTGTCTTTGACGATCGCAGTCCGATGTATTCACACCTAGTGCTCTCCGCGGGAGATGATCCCGGCGAAGATGGGTTGTTAGAGGCATGGGAGGTCATCAATCTCAACCTGAAAGCGGATCTTGTGGTGTTATCAGCTTGCGAAACTGCTCGTGGCAAAGCCAGCAGCGGCGAGGGACTGATCGGCATGTCATGGGCATTCTTCGTCGCGGGCGCTCCCTCCCTGGTTGCCAGCCAATGGAAGGTTGACTCAGCCAGCACAACGGAACTTATGTTGCACTTTCATCGCGGGCTTCATCCTACCGCAGGAGCACAAGGCCATTCCTTGGCAAAAGCCAGGGCGCTGCAGCAGGCTGAGCTAAGCGTGATGAAGCGACCCGAATACCGCCATCCTTATTATTGGGCAGGATTCGTGATCGTCGGCGATGGATTGTAGCTTTTGCTCGGTCGGAGCGATTCAAGACACGAAATGACGAGGCTAGTGCTGTTTCATACTGGATCTGATGGGAAGCTTCGAGACTGTATCAGGGCCCGACTTTAGTTAGAAGGTCGCGGAAAGCTTTCCGCTAACCTTTCAAGACTTGTGCCGAAGTTGCTGCAGGCTCGCCAACAGCTCTTTCGCTACGCTGGAATCAGGATTCGCCGCCACCAAGGCGCCAAGCTCGCGCTCTGAATCGTCCAGTGCACCGGCACGGGCATAAAGTATCCCCAGCAGCAAATGTGAGTTTGCGTGTTCCCGTCTGGCTTTTTCGAGTTGTTCCGCCTCAGTTTGCGACAGCACCTGGAACCGCGCTTCCGGCGCAGGAGGAACGGGCGCACGGATGGTCTTGCCCTTGACCGACGCTCTGACCTGCCAAGTGTAAATCGGGCCACGAGCCAGGACGTGATCGGCTTCCCAATAGTTTTGGGATATGCGTGGGCTCTCCACCACCTTGTGGAAGCGCGAATCGTAAATCGAAACAACGTATCCGGAAGCACCCGGCATCGGCTGCCAATGAAAAACCGGCCTGTCAGCGAGTACGACCGTGCCAATCGGAGCAACGAGCTCGAAGCTTGGTGGTGTACTCGTACCGCTCAGCAACTTGCCTCGCGGGCTTGCAAGTTGCGAGAGAACCGCTGCCTCCTCAATTCTCTTGCTCAGGAGCGCGTCCTTGATCTTTTTCTCTTCTCCTGGATCAAATGGCGAAGGACTTACAAGCTGCCCGGTGGAATTCAGCTTGATGTTGCCGCCACCATCGCTGAGCTGCACCAGGACAGTTGGCTCGGTCTGGGGTTTGGGGCGATAGAACCGGTAACCGACAAAAATCGCCAACAATAGGCTGGCGGTGGCGCCAGCCCACAGAGGAATGATCCATGCAGACCGCCGCCTCGGCCTGAATTCTGTTACCGGATGCGGTCGCGCCGGTCTTGCGAGGTCATCCCGAAAGCTTTTGAGATCTTCCGCATCCTCACGGCATTGAGTACAAACTCGGAGGTGTTCGGTAATTTGCTGCCGGTCTGCTGAGTTCCAATCGTCCTCGGCGAATGCAACTAGTTCGTCATGCGAAAGATGCCTGGAACCCGGTGGCTCTGAACCGGTAAAGGCACGCCAAAGAGTAGCATCCCTGGATGTGCCTTTCTCCATGCGACCAAGGGACTCGCGGCAATCCCCACATTCGGCGAGGTGATCATCGGCAGCCAGTAGGGCGGCCGGTGACATGCTGCGTTGTCGATATCGCCTGAGTTCCTCTTCGGTTAGGTGGCCAACTTTCATCTATACCTCATTGAGGACAACTTCCTCCGATTATTACCGTCCGCAGCTACTCTACAAAATCAGTAGCGGCATTTTGACTTGCTATCCTGCGCCGCAGGCGCTCCCGCGCCGACTTCCGGAGATTGATTACTTGCTGCCGTGTGATGGCCAACCGCCCCGCGATCATCTGATCGTCCACCGGAAGCTTATTCCAAAGCTCAGCAAACTCTTCGGCAGGGATGTTCAACACTTCCGCAATCTGCCTGATGCTGGCAATGCCCATGAAGGGGAGAATCACAATGGGTGAATCCCCCTCGCCGGAGCGAAGATTGAGTAGCAGCGCAACCCGCTGGGGAATAGGAAGGTCCCGAATTTCGTGCCAAAGACGCTCCAGGCTGCTGCGCTGAACCAAATGTGATTCGGGATCGGGCACCAATGAGCTATTCGACTTCTCCGGGTCGATGGTCTCGAGGCGATCACTAACTCCCCAGAGCCTGGCGACGATGCTGACCAACTCGTCCAATAGAATGGGGCTTTGCACAGTGTCGAAGATAGTGGCAAGCATGGCCACGACGCTCCGCCTGGAGCGGTCCGTAGCTCGTATCGAAATATCCTGCCGGCCTGCAGACAAGCGTCTCGCCGGCTCGTTGCCTTGGAGTTGCCATGCCTTCAGGCCGCAAAGCCAGGCTCGGTTTTGCCCGGTTACGTTCTCCCACACTGCGAACTGCGGTTCGGTGTTCAAAACGTAGCGCAGCTTGGTCTTCAACCGGCGGCGCTGCGGGTATTTGCGGCGGAGGTATTCATCGCAAGCGTGATGGGCCGCGGTCGCAGCATAGCTGGAGACACTTTCAATCGGAATGGTGCTTTCTCCGTCCCGGAAGGCACGCAAGCGACAAATCAACCCAACGACAACCTCTCCGCACACATCATCTCGGTCTTGAAATTCGGCTGAAGTGCAGAAGACGAGTCTGCGCTGGACAACACTTTCAATAACCGGGCGAACCACTCCGACCAGCTTCTGCAACAGCTCCTCGGAAGCATCCGTTTCGTCGCACTTCGCGTAGCTCTCCAGTAAAAGATCCAAATGGAGACCTCCAGTTCATACCCTTTCCTGCCCGGCGCTGCCAGGAGCCACTCTTAAGTTTGCCAATCACCGACGCCAGTGTCTAGTGGGTTCTGCGTTGTGAAGACATCGTAATCGAGGACATTCACGAACCTAGTCCAAATAATCCGCCAGTCATCATCCTTATTACCTCCTTCTACTGGAGGAATGACTATTGTCCTTCGCCAAAACTCTGGTCTATTGTGAATTCAACGAGTTCAAGGGAGACACGCACTTGGTGCAACACCAGGTGCTCTACCCAACAGGTTCCCACAGCTAGTCCTTCAAATTGAATGACTTGTGACATTCATTCAGGCGATCCGAGGAGAGCTGTAGGCAATTCTGTGGCTGCGAAATCCTCCAGTTTCATGAGGTTTCTACTCGATTTTTGTACTCGATCTGAAGTGGATCAGATGGGAACCAGAACACGTTCCGGAGGATTCCGTGCAAACGCAAAATCCCGCGTTACTTTGTCAGGAGGAAGCGCCTCGACCATGAACATTTTGCGGAGAAGGCTACAACTAACACGATCGGGGTATGCGATTCGCCGACGGGACGATACAGTCGAAGTACTGAGGTAAGCAGATGAAACCTGTCGTCCGCAAAAACCACATGGGAACAATTTGTAGCACGTCAGAATCCCACGTTCACTCTTAATACTGGTGCCCTAAGAATTGCTATAGGTCATTGTCGCGTGCCCCCTGGATCGCCGCACGTACAGCGGCAACCTCATGAACGACGAACACCGCGGGAGCGCCTTCGTGTGTCATTCATGTGCCTCGACTTTGGTGGGTAGGGTGAAACAAAAGCTGGCGCCGCGCCGTACCGGACGCGTCACGTCACCATCGACATCGATCCCGACGGGTCGTCGCATCCATTTTCGTTCTGGGATTCAAGCACAAATGGCTGGGAGGTCGCGTATGGTGAGTACACCTTGTACGCGGGTGACTCATCGCGTCATACACCGTTGAGTAGAGAGTTCTCCTTGAGTAGGCGCCACAACTGACGCTCGCAGGAATCAGGGCACATCTGTTTTCTCCGCAGCCTTCGGTATCAGCCGGAGGCTGCGCTTAGGGGTCAAAAATACCAGGCTTTAAAGCGCGTAAAATTCGAGTCCTATGATAAAGACGGAGGAAGGTAAATGATCTGGGCGCGGATGTTGGCATATATCACGGGAACAGTCGAGGACCTAGAACCCCGGGGCCCGAAAGGGCCGTGACGGTTCGATTTCGTCCCTGGGCCACGATTCCAAACCGATCATGAAAATTGGCCTAGCGGCTGGCAGCGACGTGCTTCGCAGTGGTGGCCCCTACCTTCACAAACGTGACATCACCGTATCGATCATTTCCCGTCGTCCAGCCCTCAGCGGCCTCGCTCTCGAGCTGTGTAAGGTCTGCAAAACGCTTACTTTCTGCGCCGTCGCTGGTCACGGCGTGCGCCTTGATGCCGTGCAGCCTGATTTCGTACTCCCGCAGCGCCGGTGTATAGGAGCCAGTGGGCGCATCCGAGTCGAAATGGATTGTCGTTCCATTATCGCTGGCGACCAGGCGTTGCTGGTAGAAAGCGCCCTTCTCGTAGTCATATGTAATGCCGTCGTCATCATAATAAGTGAACGATATTTCCGTTTTGGTTGGAAACACGTCCAGGTAGACCCGTGTTACGGGATGCTCTCCGACATATTGCTGTACGTCCTCGGTCGGCAGGATCGCACCTTCCCGTATGAAGAGAGGAATATCTGACCACGTCTCTGGATCGACGGAATAAGTTATAAACTTACCCCCTTCGTATCGCTGCCCACGAAAATAGTCAATCCACTGGCCCCGAGGCAGGTAGATACTGCGGTGCGCCTGTCCTTCACCCAAGATGGGCGCAACGAGCAGTTCGTCGCCAAACATCCACTCGTCACTGATGTATGCTGTGTGAGCGCTCTCTTCCGGGAAATCCCAGAAGAGCGGGCGCACGATGCCGGTGCCGCTTTCGTGCGCCTGACGCTCATAGGCATACATATAAGGAGTCAGGCGATAACGCAGCTCGATCGCCGCCTTGGCGTCTGCTTCAGCCTGACCGCCGTAAATCCAAGGCTGGCGGTGTTCATTGAGGTCTCCATGCACTCGCATGATGGGAACGAAAGCCGCGAATTCTATCCAGCGGGCGTAATTTTCAGCACTGGGATGTCCCCCGAAGCCGCCGGTATCCATGCTCCAGTGTGGCTCACCAAGATTGACCGCTGAGAGCATCCGCGGCGCCTGCCAGGCCATGCTGCTGAATCCGGTCCGTTCATCGCCCGACCACTCTCCGTAGGCATAACGTTGCGCGCCCAGATAAAAATTGCGGCTGATCGACCACACTCTTTGGTTTCCGAGAGAGCGTGCGCCTTCATACATCGCCCTCTGCATGTTCGCGTGCTGGAAATTGGGAAAGAAAGCATTGCCGATCGAATCGGCCTCATCGTTCCAGAAATACTGGATTCCCGAGCGGTACGCCGGAATCATGTGCTCCCAGAACCATGCGCGAGCCGCGGGTTTGGAAAAATCGATGTCGAGCGCAGGCCGTTTCGAAAAGTATTCCTCGTACGGCTGCTCCCACTCGAAGAAAAAATTATGGTCGTAGGCATACTTGGCAGCCGTGGTCAATGCGCCATCTGGGTTGCGCAGCAGGATACGGGGCTTGAATATGCCTGCCAGCTTGATGCCCTTACCCAGCATCTCACGTGCGAATTCGCCCGAGGCGCCATCCGGATATTTGTTCGGATGGACGTTCCCCGTTCCGCTCGTGCTGTTCCATCGCCATTCTCCGTAATCGTCTTCTCCCCAGGCCTTCCAGTCGAAATCCAGAATAAAACCATCAATGGGGATTCCCTTTGCGCGATAGTCGGCAACGATTTGCGTAACCTCCGATTGCGTTGTTCCCCACTGACTGTTCATAAAGCCAAGCGTCCACTTGGGCATCATCGGCGGGTGACCGCTGATGTCGGCCACGCCTTGCAGAATCGCCTTTGGGTCACCTACGATCGCGAAGTACTCGACATCGCTACGCGAACCCCCGCTGAACTGGAGCATGCCGCGCGAGAGATCGAATTCTCCGCCGTCTGAATCCACCAGCAAGCCATACGTGGTCGTGTATGCGAGTGGCGCCCCGCCGTCCCCCTGACGACCGGCGCGGACCGCGCCCCCGGAACGCCGCATCCCGGCACGAATATCCTGGTACGGATCGACATTGTTCGCCGGCAGGCTGGTTCCCTCGATGCCAAAAAATGGGCCCGAGTTTTTGTAAGCGAAGCGCAGGCCGCCTCCGTACACGCCTCCCTCCTTCGGCTCCTCGAGCAGCAGGCGATTAGCGGCATCGTAGATCGCGAACCGCACCGGCTTCTTCGAGATCTTCACGATCATCCGATCGCTCGAAATCACCATCGGGTCCGACTCCGTATCGATCTTTGCAGGAATGTCATTGCGCCAGATGCGGGTGGGATCCAGCACCGGAGTGGGTGGGCTCGTCTGGCCTTGGGGGCGATAATGGACCCGAAGGATATTGGGCTCCACGATCTGTGCGATGAGCGTATCTCCGCCGACGCGCAGCGTAAGCGTGTCGCCGCTTACCGCGAGGCTCTCAAGATTCCCCACTCCGGGCGGCGATTGCTTCGGCGCTTGCTGCGCCTGAACCCAGATGGCCGCAGCAAAGATCAATACTGTACAGAAGACGAACGTGGCTCTCTGCCGAGGCTGAGCGCAGGGCAGATCGTTCTTATAGCTCACTCAGACCTCTCGCGTTTCCAGCTCAGAATACGCATCGCGATCATAAGGTTGCCTTAGGCTGACTCGTGTGTTCGCGAAAGAGCATGCGTCTGCTCGCGTCAATCGCCCGATTCCCCAGGGCCACTGCGACGCCAGCTAGTAGCTGGAAGCCATTAGCTTCTCTCAGAACGTGATTTTTCCCGCCAAGGTTACCGCGCGGTTACCGCTCGCTGTGCCGGTTACCAGGCCATAGCTGCTATTGGTCAAATCCACTGTCGGAAGATCGAACTGCGGCGTGTTTGTGGCATTTAAAGCTTCTATGCGCAGCTCCATTCCGACGCGTTCAGTAAATGAAAACCGGCGCGATACGGAGGCATCCATGTTGAAAAACTTGGGTCCAGCAAATGCATACCGAGCCATGTTCCCCAATGTGCCGTTGGGCACAGCAGGACAAGGCGAGCCCGGCGCCGGACTCTGGGTCACCGGGCAGAAGGCGGCAGTATCAAACCACGGGTTGCCTTTGCCAATTCCGCCCAGTATATGGAAAGGTGCGATCTGGATTGGCGTCTGTGTCGTGCCGTTGGCGTTGAGCGAGCTGCCACTGGCAACAAAGTGGAGCGGCCTGCCTGTCATGAACGTCGGCACCGCGCTGATCTGCCAGCCTCCGGCAATCCAGCTTTCCCATCCTGACTTCAGGAACATTTTTCCTCTGCCGAAAGGCAAGTCATAGATGAAGCTTTGCGTCAGGACGTGCCGGCGATCCTGGCTGGTGACAGAGTAGTTGCGATGGAACCCCTGGGCCGTAACACCGTTGATGGTATCAAGGTAGAAGGTGGGGCTCCCGCCATCGCTTCCCAAGTCGGACCGGAATGCCAAAGCCTTGGAGAAGGTATACGAGGTGGTCATCAGGAAACCGCTTGACCATTTATGGTCGAGCTTGACCTGTAACGCGTTGTAATTCGAGGATGTCCGTTTGAACAGGAAGTTGCTGGCGCCTGTCCTGCCGAACTGGTCGCAAATAGGCCGGATGTGACAGTCATCTTTCATCAGCGTGGTGGGGGTCGCTGTAGGCGCGCAGCCGCTGCTAGCGTTCGCATATTGACAGATTCCTGGAACCAGAGCGGCGTTCAGATCGATGGTCATGGGCACGCGCACACCGTGATTGCCCACGTATGCTGCGTCTACCACGAAGTTCTTCGGCAAGGCGTATTGGATTGCGAAGTTCCACGCTTCTATGTAAGGCTGGCGGAAGTTCTTGTCAATGATGTTCAGGCTGTCACCAGAATGGGTTGTGGCCTGGGCGGGTCCGGCAGGCAGCGTGCGGCGGTCGGGAAGCACGATGATGCCGTTGGCGGGGATGATAGCGGTCACGGGAGCGGGGAACCCTTTTGCCATACTGGCTGCTTCCTGGCCTCTTCCGTAATCAAAGGTGGGGATGGAATGACTGTCGAGGGCAGTGGCAGCATTGCCCTGGCGTACCGGGAAGTCCCAGGCATACTGGTTGTTGGTAAAGGGTTCGTAGCTGATGCCGAAGCCGCTGCGCACCACCAGTTTTTCCGTCAAGCGGTAGGCCACGCCAAAGCGCGGAGCAAAGTAGGTGTAGGAGGTTGTGCGTCCCAGGTTCAATGGGTTGCTGCCGATTCCGGCCAGAACCAGGGAGTTGGTCGTCGGGTCATAGTTGGAGAAGCCTCCGGAGTGATGCGGCGTCGGCGGGAAGTATAGCTCCCAGCGCAGGCCAGCGTTCACCGTCAGCCTTGGGTTCACCTGCCAGGTGTCTCCCGCATAGGTAAACATCTCAGTCTCACGCCAGGACCCTGATTGAAATGAGAGATCACGGCCAACCACGGTTGGCGCATCCAGCAGAAAGGCAGCGAGATTATTGGCAGAGCCGGTTTTGGATGATCCATTGTCGGTCGTACCCGTGCCGAACCTGAAGACCCCGCGCGGCGAGAAGTCCTGCGACTGCACCAGGTCGTCGCGCAGCCTTCGCAGGTCGAGCCCCCATTTGAAGGTATGGTTGCCCCAGATCTTGGTCCAGTTGGTCACGCCGTTGATATTGGTCTCGCCGCGGTCCCAGGGTTGGCTGGCCGAGTAACCAACCATCGGGCTGGAAAAGCCACCCTGGATATCGATCCCAGTCAGCCCGCTGGTAAAGGGGTTGAGGTTTACGCCTTTTATGCCCAGGGCGTCGGAGGCATTCGAGCCAAAGTCGCTTTGATGGGTGACATTCCTGTAGTGATCAATGCCGATGCGCGTCTCGGAGATCAACGTTGGCGAGAAAACGTGGGTCTGATTCAGAGCGCCGCTTTGTACGTGCTGGACTCCGGTGCCCTGAAAGCCGCCGCCTTTGGGACCGCCGGCCAATCCAAAGACCGGCTGATCGCTGACGTTTGCTACGGCCCGGCTGAAGCGGAAGGCATAGCGATCGTTCTCAGTGCGGTTGAAGTCGAACTTGGTATCAAAAGAAGTCGTGGTTTTCAGAAAATTCGTTACTGCCTGGTAGTTCGGGCCTGTCCCAGGGTTCAATACGTTCGTTCCCGGAACCAGGCCGAGGATTTTCTGCGAGAGGGTCGTAATGCGGCTTGCAGGAATAATATTGCCAGGGAATGGCGTTCGGCTCGCGGCTGCCACGGGAATAGGGTTGCCGTTTGCGTCGAGGACCAGAGTCCGGTGTGTGGCATCGGTCGTTTGAAACGGATCGTAAATGACTGTGTTAGGAAGGACAGAACTGAAATCCCCGTTGCGGAACGCCGCCGTCGGCAGGGTGAACTGGTCAAACTTTCCGCGCAAGTCATCGATCCGCAGGATATCGCCAAAGAAGAACAACTTCTTCTTAAAAATGGGTCCGCCAATGGTGCCGCCATAGTAGTTATAGACGCCCTTGCCCTTCGGCACTACTTTCGTATCCTGAAAAAACGGCACTGCCGCTAACGCGCTGATGCGGTTGTATTCGTACACCGAGCCGTGGAATTCGTTGGTACCAGACTTCAACTGCACGTTGGTCACTGCCCCGCCCGCACGGCCAAATTCAGCAGAGTAGTTGCCCGTGGTCACATCCACCGTCTCGATCGCCTCCGCGGGTGGAATGTAGACCTGCAGCAGACCGGTGCGTTCGTTGTCATCCACGCCATCAAGCTTCAGATCATTGAACTCTCGCGACTGGCCGTTCACCTCGGTGGACAGACTGTCTTGCGAATTGAAGAACTCGGAGTGCTCGCGATGGGCGCGCGTGGTGCCGGGTACAAGGTTCAACAGGTTTTGGAAGTTGCGGTTCGTGCCCAGAGGAAGCTTCGTCACTTGTAGAGCCTCCATCTTGCGGCCGACATCGGCGCGATCCGTTTGCAGTAACGGCAAATCTCCCGTGACCGCCACGGTTTCGCTGACTTCTCCCAGATCCAACCGGAGATTGACCCGGACCGTGCTGTTGACCGCGACCTCCACCTTGGGTCGTAACTCTTTTTTGAATCCCGGATGCTCGACCACGACCTCGTACACGCCGGGCGGAAGATCCGGGAACTCGTAGTTGCCGCTGGCATTGGTGGTTGTGCCGCGCCCCACGCCAGTTTTCAGTTCGGTGATCGTCACCTTTGCGCCGCTCACCACCGCACTCGTAGAATCAACTACGGTTCCCAGCAACGTGCCATTCACTGCCTGAGCCAGCATTGGGTTCGAAGCAACCACAACCAGCAACGCGCTCGCCAGAATTGCTATTATTCGAGATGTGAACTGTGTCCGCAGCATTGTGTCCTCCTAAGTAAGGCCGTCGACCGCTTTAATGCAACGAATCCCGAGCATGGAAAACGAATCCAAGAAAAACGATTTTTCTAGACATCTGACGTAAGGTAATCGATTACCTGAACCCGTTTTGTCCCACATTACGAGACTCCGCCAGCGAGGGAAAAGTATAGCCCCTTAGAAGCCAAAACGTGCAACTAAATTTTTCGAAAGGTTGCTTGGCGGACAACGATCAGATCGGCTCGACCAGTTCGTCGTCCCACGGTGGACAGCGCATTGCTTCGGAGCATCGTTGCGAGGCTAGCCTAGGGTCAGATTAACGTTAACCCCTTCGAAAACAACGTATATGTAATCGTTTACTTTGCATATGTAATCGTTTACTTTTACAAATTGTGCTTGACAGCAGCAGCTTCTCTGGATAAACTCCGGCCCTGCTCTTGCCGGTACCCCCATTGTGCAGAGCTTGTCTTGGAAATGAGGAGGCCACATGGCGGGAGAAGCGGGAATTTGTGATGTGGTTTCGTCGAAGACAAAAGCTAGGGAAAATTATGAAAATGAAAAATCCGATTGCAGGTCTGACCGCCATAATGCTTGCCATAGCAGGCCTTTTCCTTCCACCAAGCGCCCGCGCTCGGAATGAGGCCGATGCCGACTATAAGGCCTACAATGCAGCTTTCCTGGCGCAGAAGAGCGACGGCAATTTTGTGCCCTCTAGCTATACGAATGCGCTTTGGGCCAGCGGTATCCGCGGGAATCTTTCGTTCGAGACCGGCGGCAATCTGCCTGTCCACTCCTCTTCGACAAGTCCGCTATTGAGCGCTGCCTTCACATCCGCCAATGCCGACACTCTGATGAATTCCTATAACAATGCTTTTTACGCTGGGAACAACGGCAAGGGCTATTTCAAGAACTACCGGACCGGCGGCGGCACCGGTTTCTGGCAACAAGCCGAAGAGATTGAAGCCGTGGAAGACGCCTATGAGCGATCGGGAAATTATCGAACGATGATTGTTTCTCTGCTCAACGGCTTTGCCAGCATTCGCGGCAGCAACTGGTCGTCTAACATTTTTAACGACGATATCATGTGGGCGACCATCGCCTTCGCGCGTGGATACCAGATCACCGGCGATGCCACGTTTCTCAGCATCGCGGAAACCAACTACGCCATTGCTTTTAACCGCGGATGGGACCCTGTTGCCGGAGGCTTGTTTTGGACTACCGCCAAGAATTCAAAGAATGCATGTGTGGAAGGTCCTGGTTCGATCGCCGCCCACCTGCTTTATGAAATTACGGGCAAGACAAGTTACCGGCAGCAGTCGGCGGCCATCTTCAATTTCCTGCAAGCGCGGCTTTGGAATTCGAGCATTGGCAACGTTTATGACAATTTAAGCAACCATGGGGCCACGACCTACAACCAGGGCACGTTTATTCGCGCCGCTGAGCTCAATGGAAACATCGCTGCCGCGAACTTGGCTGCCAAGTATTTGATGAGCATGGGCAGCACCACTCCCGCGTCCCATGGATATAACATCATGCCTAATTACAAGACCGCCAACAACAATTCCGGCTTCAATAGCATTGCGATTCGCTGGGTAGCGCGGTTCATGAAAGATAAGGGCCTGCAAAGCACCTACCTGGGATGGTTGCAGGCCAACGCCCAGGCAGCCTGGAATGTTATTCGAATCTCGGATGATCTCTCCTGGCAGGACTGGCATGATGTCCTTCCAGGCGGAACGCTCGTTGGTTCCTGGGACTGTGTCAGTTCGGTTACGGCGCTGCAAGATGTACCGCCACCGCAATAGGCACGTCATCCTGTGCGTGCGGGGTTGCCCTTCGGATTTCTCCCGAGTCACGGCAAAACCGGCAGCCATTCTCGAGATTGCACCGCGATTCAGTTGCAACGTGTGCAATGCGGCGTGACTATCCCACCCCAGAGAAGCGGATATCGCAGTTTGTGAATCGCCATGAACATTACGGCACCAGCGTTATCGCCAATACCTCGACATTGGCGTTGTCCGGCAAGCCGATTGTGCTCACCGTCTTGCTGTTGTTGAGCGCGAAGCTGTAGCTATACAGGTCGACAGTACGGGTCTGCGTTGTTCCGTCGCTTACATCACGATGGCTCATGGTGACGGCAATGGATTCTCCGGGAAAACTCTGCGGATGCACCCAATCGCTGAAGCTCTGTGTGAACGACGATGTGGTCCCATCCGTGTACGTCACCGTCAGGGCCTGCGACGACTGGTTTCCGTTGACGCCCGTGGCCAGCATTTTCAACAAAGAGAACTTGCCCGAGGGCAGGCTTATCGTCTGTCCCTTTGCGCTTACAACATCCGTTGCGTTCGCCGGACCCAGATTGAACGAAATCCCATTGAAAGTTACCGTCGAGCCCAGCAGGTTGGCAGAATAGGAGCGTCCGCTGCCATCTAACCCGCCACCCGTGAAGACTGTGCCATCGGTGACGATGCCGGAACTCATGTTGAATGCTCCCGCGAGGTTTGCTTGGGCCTGGCCTGCGGGGGCGTTGCCCGACAAATTCATGGCCAGCACGACTACATTGACGTTATTGGGCAGTGCAACGCTGCTCACGGTCTTGTTGCTGTTGATCGTGAAACTGTAGCCATACAGGTTGACGGCGTGCGCTTGCGTGGTTCCATCACGGATATCGCGATAACTCATGGTGAGCGCAGTCGTCTCACCCGGAAAATTCTGGGGGTGCGCCCAATCGCTGAAGCTCTGCGTAAATGACGAGGTGGTTCCGTCCGTGTAGATCAGAGTGAGGACTTGGGAAGGTTGATTGCCGTTCAGCCCGGTTGCCAGCAAACTCAACATCGAAAATTTGCCCGCCGGGAGCGCGACTGTCGAACTGGTTACGCCGTTCGCCGTGTTCGGGGGGCCCAGGTTGAATTGCGCGCCGCCAAAGCTCACCTTCGAGCCCAGCAGCTTTGCCGAATAGGCGCGTCCGCCTCCGTCCAATCCTCCACCGCTGAAGGTCGTGCCATCGTTGACGAACGCGGGGTTGACGTTAAATGCCGACGACAAATTTACCTGCACCGTCATCCCGGCTGAACTTGTCGCCATCGCCTGGGTCATGAGCGACGACCACTGCTGCGGATTCGCCTGGCCACCGGGCATGGCATCGAAATATTGCCAGCAATCGACTCCTCCGAAATCCGGATGCTCGGCGACCAATTGCTTTACCGTGCTGGCAACGGTGTTCATATCGACGAACCCGCTGCCGTCATTCGCGCTGCCCAACATTCCTGCTACCAGCTTGCTTGGTGGTAAGCCGTGGCTGACCGCATTGTCGTAGTCCGTGGTCGAGGACAACGATCCAAAGCCGCTGTAATACTGCACGTTGAACCAGTTGATCTGGTTTCCAACATCGCGAAAAAGTTGCCCATAATCAAATCCGGAAAGCCCTCCTCCGCCCTCAACGTCAGTCGCCACCGGCGCCAGCGTGATCTGAAACCCGCTGCCGAAATCCGTGCGCAATTGATTGATCAACGTCTCGATATTCGTGAGCGATACCGACTCTTCCACGTCGAGATCAATGCCGCTCAGCTTGTGATTTTGGATGGTCTGGCGGAGAACCGGATAAAACGTATTGAAGTTGCCAAAGAGCGAGGAATATGAGCCTTTCGCGGCGCCGCCCAGCATCATATGCACGCTCACGCCCATGCTTTGCAGTTGGCCGAGTTGCTGCCAGACAGTATTGAAGCTTGGATCATCGGGCGGCAGCCGGTTTAGGTGAATTTGCGTGCCGTCACTCATGTTCCCGAGGTGAAAGGCGGAAAGCATAATATCCGTCGCAAACGGCTTTTGCGTTTTCGGGTTCAGGTTGTTGATGACGGGCGAGAGATCTGTGAGCGTTTGGTAGTAGTAGATCACTCGCTTGTTGGCCTGCCCCCAGGCTTGACCCACCGAGCACACAATCAGTAGCGCCATGACCAGCACGCTGGAGTTCCTTATTCTCATGAATGTCTCCACTTGGTGTGCTGCAAGTCTTAGACCAAGAAAATGCAGCAGGATTCAACCCCTGGAAGTGCGGTTCCAGAGGTTGTTCGTTGACAATTCCTATTTCCACCATCCTTGATCGTGCGCTGTCATGGCATTCCCAGGAAGATCCAGCTATGGCTTCAAGCTCATGGCCAGCACAACGACGTTGCGAGTAGCGGGCAACGTAATGCTGCTCACGGTCTTGCTGTTGTTCAGCGTGAACGTATATCCGAACACGTCCGCCGTCCTTGCCAGCGTCGTGCCGTTACTCTGGTCGCGGTGGGTCATGGTCACCACGATCGTCTCCCCGGCAAAATTCTGCGGATGCGCCCAGTCGCTCACGCTTTGCGTGAAGGACTGGCTGGTGCCATCGGAGAAGTGCACCGTAAAGGTCTGTGACGCCTGATTTCCCCTCACTCCGGCTGCCAGCACCAGCAGCGAGCTAAACCGCCCTGAGGGCAGAGTCACCGTGGCGTTAGCTACTGCATCGGCGGCATTCGCCGGTCCAAACGTCATCTGCGTGCCGCCGAAGCTGGCGGAAGAACCCAGCAGGTTCGAGGAGTAGCAATTGCCAACGCCGTCGAGGCCTCCGGTGAAGGTCGTGCCATCGGTGACGATTCCAGGGTTGATGTTAAAGGCGCCCGAAAGATTGACCTGCACCGGCCCACCCGCTGCATGCACCGTCAGGCTCACGGTCGTGCTGTGTGTCAGGCTGCCGGATGTCCCCGTAATGGTCACCGTGGATGTTCCGGTTGCCGCCGTGCTGCTCGCAGCAAGCGTCAGCATGCTGGTTCCAGTTGTGCTTGCAGGATTGAAAGAGGCGGTCACGCCGCTGGGCAGCCCTGACGCCGACAGAGCAACACTGCTGTTGAAACCATTGAGCTTATTCACGGTAATCGTACTCGTTCCGCTGGCCCCTTGGCTGATGCTTAGACTGCCCGGCGTCGCCGACAGGCTGAAATTTGGTTGTGCGAGAACGGGGCTGGGTCCGTAGACCTGCAATTCATAGATGCGCGATGCCGTATCGGCGGTCTGGGTAGGTGTTGTCACGTTCAACTTGACGAAGCGCGCACTCAACGGAGAAATGTTATGCGTCGTGATGCTTTGGATGTTATTACTCATGCTCGCAACCGTGGTGAAGTTCGTTCCATCGGTCGAGACCTGCAGGTTGTAGGCCTTGGTGTTGAGGTCAAAGGTCGGAATTCCCTGCGAATCGAGCGAACCACCTTCGCCGCCGGCTCCCGCGTGTTCCACCACGATCTGATTAATCGTAAATGTTGCCCCCAGGTCCACCTGCAGGAAGCTGGGGGTGACCAAGGCGCACCACTTATCGCTGTTGCCGCCCGAGTAGCTGCCATTGACGGCTTTGTCCGGAGTTTCATTCGCGTTGCATGGCGTGCTGCCGGTCGCTGTCTTGTTGAGCGCCAGGTTTTGCGAGGTCGTCGAGATCCTCGGCCCATAAATGGCAATGATGTTCGAGAACGAAGCCAAATACACTTTACCGTTGGCAACCGTCGGCGGGGAGCCTTTGGAGAAACCATAGGTGTCATCGCCAACACCCTGGCCTGAGTTCCAGAGGGTAGCCAGGGTTTCGGCGTTGTAGGCCGTGAGGACTCCGGGTACGACCCCGTGGTTGGCATCGCCCAGACGCGGCGTGAACGACCAGAGCACACCCGTTCCTGATTGCACGCCATTCGAGGAAAGCGCCAACATACTGCCCGGCATGCCGCGGGGAAGCAGAAACGATCCTGTGGCGAAGTTCGGCACGCTAAACGTCCGGGTGGAAGTGTTGAAACGATAGGCGCGCACAAAGTCGTTCTCGCCCGAGATATAAAGATTCACTCCCTGCGGCCCGTCCCAGGCTAAAGAACCATTGTGAATGTGATAGGTCGCATTCGCAACCGTCGTCGGGCTGACCGCTTGAAAGCTCTGCAGAATCTGGGTATCGCCCGTCACCACGCCGCCCAGATTGTTGGCGTCCAGAACGAAAATCTTCCCTTCCTTGCCGCCGGTGGCGATCACATTCGTGCCCGGCAGGAACAGCGGGCCGCCTGATCCGAAGTCAACGTCTCCACCATTCAGGGTATTAAAGTTGGAGGGGGTGAAGAAATCGAGGCGGTTCAGGTTCTGTGGCGCAAGCTTCACTAGGCTCTCGCCAAAATTGCTGTTGGCATCAGAGGTGCCATTCCCGGTAGAGACGTATAAGTTGCCGTTAGAGTCGAAGGCCGGCGCCCAGCCGCTCATCCAGATGCCCGCCTGGCTTCCGCTGGGCGTGGTGTTGAACACACCAAGTTGCGCGAACGTAGAGGCATTGTAGGCCGCCAGGAAGCCGTGATAGGCGCCTGTGTCGCAGAACGACGCCCATCCGATATAAATTACCCCTGAAGAAAAGGCGAGCGAAGGCCGCTGGTTCTGGATGGTCGGGTCAAATCCACTAGCACTGATAACCACAGCAGCATTGCTCGAGCGATCGGCGCCGGTGGCGATATTGATGGCGCGCAGCCGCTGGACTGTGGCGCCGTTCTCCACCGTGCGCGCGACAAAATACATGGTGCCGGTACTGGCATCGATCACCGGCGTACCCACAATGCCGATGTTGCCGCTGAAATCCACGTAGGGATTGCAGCCGGTGCCGACCTCCGTATTGTGGGTCGGGCGCCCGCCATTGTTGAAGTTACGCTGCCACAGTGGGGCTCCTGCGGTCTCGGCGTCGAAGGCATACACACTGTTGTTGGCCGTGGCCACAAAGATCGTGTTGTGCGTACCGCCGGCAATCGACAATCCCGGCATGTAGAGGATTTGCGCGAAGACCTGGTCGTCAACTTCGAGTTGGAAGAGCTTGCCGAACTGGCTGGAATTCACATTCGATTGCGTCAGGGCTGTTTCTGACACGTTGGTCCCCGTGCGCTGATTGTTATAGCTGCGCGTGAGGACGCTGACCTGTGACAGCGCCGGCAGCGCGCCCAGAGTCAGAAGAAAGATAGGGATGATTTCAAGACACAGCCGGGAAAAACATGAACTCCGTTTCATAAACGACCGCCTTTCCAGTGGGGATGGATTTTCTCGCAGGATTTCAGTTGGTTTGGCTGGCCAAGGAGCAATGCATTGCATGCGCAGAATTGCTAAGTTTAACGTTAACCTCGGGTCTTGCTAAGTTTAACGTTAACCTTGGGTCTTCCAAACGCGAGAAAACTACAGGAACTCTGGATGAGAGTCAAGATTTTTTTGTGAAGTTCACATCTGTCCTAAATTTTTTGCTTGACAAATCCCTTAACAAAATCGATATTGCCGAGCGACGCCGCAGGCGGTCAGAGCACCAGGAGACGCCAAATTCGGATTATCCAGGTGGCGGAGGCTTTGTGTCCGAGCGCATGCCGCTTGCCCGTTCTGCACAGAAAGGACTTTACGATGAAAAGCTTCATTTTGGCCGTTCCTGTCATCACGTTGCTCGCTCTCCTTGCCAGTATGAGTGTATGTCAGCAACAAGTCTCTGCGGCCGGGGCGGGGCCTTGCGATATCTATGCTTCCGGCGGCACGCCATGCGTCGCCGCGCATAGCACGGTGCGGGCCCTCTTCGGCGCGTACAGCGGGAGACTCTACCAGGTAAGGCGCGCGTCGGACGGAGGGACAACTGACATCGGAACCCTGAACGCGGGCGGTTTCGCGAACGCGGGTACGCAGGACCGGTTCTGCGCGGGCACGACATGCAGAATCACGATCATCTACGACCAGACGTCTCGCCATAATGACCTGACCGTCGAAGGAGCCGGTGGAGCCGGGTCGGCCGACGTGGGCGCGGTGGCGAACGCACTGCCGATAGCCGCTGGCGGTCATTCGCTCTATGGCGTCTATGTGTCGTCCGGTGTCGGCTATCGCAACAACATCACGTCGGGTGTTGCAACCGGCGGCTCACCAGAGGGTATGTACATGGTGGCGAGCGGCACGCATGTCAATACTGGGTGTTGCTTCGACTATGGGAACGCCGAGACGAATATCAGGGACAACGGCAACGGCCACATGGACGCGGTCAACCTGGGAACGACTGGCCCATGGGTTGGCGCAGACCTTGAAAACGGCATCTATGGCTGGAACACCGGGACTCCGGTACAAAAAAGCAACTTCGTAACGGCAATGCTCAAGAACAACGGGCAAAACACTTTCGCAGTCAAAGGTGCTAACGCCCGATCGGGCGGCCTCACCACCCAGTATGACGGAACGCTTCCCACCAGCGGCGGATATATCCCCATGCACCTAGAAGGAGCCATCGTCATGGGAACCGGCGGGGATAACAGCAAGTGGAGCGTCGGATCGTTCTTCGAGGGGGCCATGACGGCCGGCTACCCATCGGAAGCGACCGAAAACGCCGTCCAGGCCAACATCGTCGCGGCGGGTTATTCCGGGAACAGCAACGGCGGCGAACCGGGTGAAATCACTGGGCCGGGTACAAAGTGTGTCGACGTCGCAGGGGATGACATCGGCGTCGACGGCACGGCGGTGCAGTTGTGGGATTGTCAGGCTTTTTCGGTCGACCAACACTGGACATACAACGGCGATACCTCGCTAAGTTCGCTCGGCCGCTGCCTCGCCATCGTCGGCAACGGCACCCAGGTCCAGTTGTGGGATTGCGACGGTGTGGGCGGTCAGAAATGGGTGCAGCAGGCTGATGGTTCACTCTTCAATCCGCAGTCAGGCCGCTGCCTCGATTCACCGAACGGTGCGACAGCGAACGGTACACGTCTGCAGATCCATGACTGTAATGGCACCGCGGCACAGAAGTTTGCGTTACACCCGCGCAGTGTCAGCGGCGTGCACACGATCTCATCCACGATCAACTTGAGCAAGGACGTGAGCGCCGCCAGCACCGCAAGCGGCACGGCGATCCAGATATATGACGTGAACGGAACGGCCGCCCAGAGCTGGAACTTCAGCACGAGCGGTGTGTCCCCGGCAGGCTACTACAATCTCGCGGCGCTAGGGCCGTACTGCATGACCGTCGCGGGCGGCGCGTCCGTGGCGGGAACGAAGATTCAACTCTTGGGCTGCAACGGCAGTGCGGCTCAGGCATGGAATCTCATCTCTGAGGGCGCCGGCAACTATCACTTCGAATCGGCCGTCAACAGTGGCATGTGCCTCGATGTTCCGTCTGGGATTATGACAAACGGTACGCAGTTGCAGATCTGGTACTGCAACGGCGCCAGTGCCCAGCGCTTCGACATCAACTAGTAGTACAGCCGTAGCTGGGTGCGTACAGGGAGGAAGTGGTTCCTCCGCGCAACGATTGGACGCTGAGAATGGAAAACCAAACTTCGATCTGAAGGAGATAGGAAGCATGGGTCGACATAAAATGAATGGAAAACCAAACTTCGTTAATCATTGCAAACAACTACTAGCGTCATTGCCAACGGCGTTTTCAACGGGCAGATCCAATTTAAGGTCTGCGCCGCGCGAATCGGAGGCCTCTAAGTTGAAAGGCTCGGCAACGGAGGCTCTCCCCTCGGCGCTGCGCGCCTGCGTTGCTCTTTCGGTGTTGCTGACGTGTTCAAATCCGTGCGCGGCGAGCGTTACGGCCGTCACCACCCCGTCCGGAGTAACCGTCTCGGTGGATTCCGGCGGGCCGTACCAAATTGCCGAGGGTTCTCCGCAATGGGTCTTTGCCGGGAACACAGGGACCGCGCTCACCAACGTGACGGCAAGCAGGGGCAGCGATGCCAATGGCCCATATCATCAAATTGCCTTCACCTACACCTTGGGGGTGGCGCGCAGTTCATCCATTCGCGCCTACGACGACAAGGGCGCAGTTCTTTTCTCAACCCAATATCTGGCTGCCGCGGCGAATGAAAATCCATTTCCAGCATTCACCAGTTATCCCAACGCGCCTTATCACGTCAGTTACGGACAAAATTTCGGGTTGCACAATTACTCGAAGCTGTACGAGGACAGCCCCTGGCTCTTTTTCGATTCCACGGCGCGCGCCTTCATCGTTTCGCCGGCGAAGAACTTCATGATCGCATCCGACCTTGTGGGTAGCAGCGGGACCCTTTCGTTCGGCATCAATTCGGCAATTAGCGTGTTGCCGGCGGATTTCAACCACCAGACATGGCTGGTGTTCGGACCGGGGATTAACGCCACTTACGATGCTTGGGGCAATTGCATGACGAACCTCACAGGCAAGACGCCGGTCGCAAACGACGCGTCCGTTTTTCTGAACAACCTGGGATACTGGACGGACCACGGCGCAGCCTATTACTACAGTTTCGACTCGAGTCTTGGCTATGAAGGGACTCTGCTGGCGATCGCGAGTGAATTCAAGCAGAAAGGCGTGCCCCTTGGCTATATGCAGCTCGATAGTTGGTGGTACCCCAAAGGCCCGAATGCGGATTGGCAAGACCTTAAGGACGGGCAGTACCAATATGTGGCTGCGCCGGAGATCTTTCCCGATGGACTGGCGGGTTTCCAGGCGCGATTGGGACTTCCTCTCATAACGCATGCGCGCTGGATCACAGCCACCAGCCCGTATCGATCGCAGTACAAGATGTCGAACAACGTTTCGATTGATCCGGCGTACTGGAGCAATATCATTGGATATATTCACAACGGCGGAGTCCAAGCATACGAGCAAGACTGGCTGGCCCTCAACGGGACGCCTGCCATGAATTTGAACGATCCGCCGGCGTATATGAACGACATGGCCGCCGCCTCCGCAAATGACGGCGTCGAGATGCAGTATTGCATGCCGCTGGCAAGACACTTCCTCCAAGGATCGTTGTACAACGACCTGCGCACGATGCGAGTAAGCGGCGATATCTTTACCTCGGATAAGTGGACTGACTTCCTGTACGGTTCAAAACTCGTAAGCGCTCTCGGGGCGTTTCCATGGACGGATGTGATTCAGAGCAAACAGGACAAGAGTCTCCTGATTCAAACGCTTTCCGCCGGGCCGGTAGGCGTGGGCGATCCGCTGGGGGCAGTCAATACCGCAAACGTGTTACGTGGTGTGCGCCAGGATGGAGTCATCGTAAAGCCGGACGTGTCGGCCGTGCCGTTGGATGAAACGTATCTCGGAGACGCCCAGGGGCTCGGGATGCCAATGACGGCAGCCGCGTGGACAAGTCACACGGGTCTGACCGACCTGTACGTTCTTTCCTATGCCAGGAAGTCGACAAATACGATAACGACATTTACTCCTTCGTCAGTGGGCGCCGGGATCGCAGGCGACGCCTATGTGTACAATCGGACGTGGCGTTCGGGCTCCGTTCTGGGAGCCGGCGAAAGCTTCAATGCGCCAGTGGATCTCGGCAACGGCCCGCAAAGCATCACGTTGTTTTTAGTGGCTCCTGTCGGGCCCTCGGGAATTGCGCTGCTGGGCGATCTTGGAAAATACGCAAGCCTCGGACGGAAGCGGTTTTCGAATGTAGCGGACACTGGAACCATCGCAGCCACGGTTGTGTTTGGGACTGGCGAGTCTTCCGTCACAGTTTCGGGATGGTCGCCTACTCGACCGATGCTTTCGGCCAGCGATGGGGCAGTCGGAGCGATTTCCTACGACACTGGAACTGGCTTGTTTACTGCGCCGGTATCTCCTGGGGCGGATCGATCCGCGGCTATCAGCATCACCCGGGCGCCGGGCGTGCAGACGACGATCAAGGATGAAGCTGAAGCGCTAAGCGTCGTGGCATCTTCACCGAATGCGAGGAACGGCATTGACAATTCGCTGAGCAACGGCGCCGGGTCATTTCTTGACGCCACGGGTGCCGGGAACCTCATCGCCTACAACATAAATGTTCTGCAAGCGCGGACCTACGATGTTCGAATCGGCGTAAAGAAGGATAATACAGGCGGAATGTTTCAACTCGCAGTGGCCTCGTCGCCGAGCGGCCCGTTTAGCAATCACGGCGCCGTTCAGGATGAATATAGCCAGTCGGCGACCTCTGCGGAACTTGATCTCGGCACGATCACTTTTGGATCTGCCGGGGACAAGACGTTCCGCTTCACGGTGACCGGAAAGAATGCCGCGAGCAGCAACTACTCGCTGTGCTTCGATTACATAAAAACTAACGGCGCAGTAATTGCCGCTGAATGCGTCTGGGACTACTTCTGCCTGGAAAATATCCCGTATCGCGGCCGGAATGTGACGGTGCTTTACGACAAAACCGGCGAACTCTACCATCTCGGCCATGAATTGCGCCTTCTCGTCGATGGCCAGGAGCTCGCCTCTTCGGAGACCCTGCGCGGTCTTGCCTCCTGTCCCTATCGAAAACCTCATCTGATCGCTATTTTGGATTTCATGAGGTGCCCCCCCCAAAAAAAATGATATCGTTTACATTACCAAATAATATCGTTTACATTAACGATTTTCTCTTGACAAGCCGCGCTTTCCTGCATAGACTTCCCCGTCAGTTCGCCCCCGCACCCAGGCAGAAAAAAAGAGGGCATCAATGAAGACCAACAAAGTAAGCGAGCAAGTTACGGGATTCCTGTTTCGGGAGAAGGCAGCAATGGGCAGCCTTTACGTCTGCGCGCTGGTTCTAGTGCTTGGTCTCATGTCTGGGACCTCGTTAGCGCAGGAATCCAGAGCCACCCTAGAAGGCCGTGTCACCGACCCGCATGGCGGTGTCATTCCAAAAGCATCGATCGAGGTCATGTCAGAAGAGACGGGCCTCAGACAGAAAGCCACCAGCAACGCCGATGGCCTTTGGTCGGTCAGGTTCTTGACCCCCGGCACCTACCAGGTAACGATTACGGCGCAGGGTTTCAAAACCGCGGAGCAGAAAGGCATTACCCTGGAGGTGGCCGACGATAAGCGTATCGAAACGGCCATGAGTGTAGGAGCTACGCACGAGGTGGTTTCGGTCACGGCGGAGGCCCCGCTCATCGATACCAGCTCAGCCACTGCAGGAACGGTGATCGAAGGGGCCACAATCTCTGAACTTCCCATGGAATCGCGGATTGCCTACCTTCTGGCGAGTCTCTCCCCAGGGGTCCACTTGATTCCGCAAAGCAACAATGTGCCTTTCATGTGGTCGTACGCCGCCGCCTCAGACGTAGTCGTGAATGGGGGCCGCGACCATCGCTCCAACGAGTTCTTGCTCGACGGCATGCCCAACCAGCACGGGGACAGCGTGTCATTTATTCCTTCTGCCGACTCCGTGGCCGAATTTCGCGTCATGACCAACGCCTATGATGCCCAGTACGGAAGGCAGGCCGGCGCCACGTTTAATGTTGGGCTCAAGAGCGGGAGCGACGCGTACCACGGCAGCATCTATGAGCACTACGAAAATGCCTCCTTCAATGCCAACCGGTACGAGTTCAATCACGCAATTCCAAAGATACCCAGGCCGGTCGCACACTACAACCTGTATGGCGGGACCTTTGGCGGTCCGGTCATCTTCGACCGCAAAAAGACCTTCTTCTTCGTGAGTTGGGAGGGCATTCGTAACAAGGACCCGCGCAATAACAGTCCTTTGTCTCTCCCCACTTTGGCCGAACGCAACGGTGACTTCAGAAACTCATTTACTACAACGCTCAACGCCGGCGTGCGCAGCGCGCCCATTCCGATCAATATTTATGATCCCAATACACTGAGCGGAAACACGCGTCAGCAATTCGTTGCTTCGTCAAATCCCAGCGATCCTCGCTACAATCCTGCCTGCCTTGCCCCGGCCCTAACCTGTCCGAACGTGATGCCCCTGGCCCGCTTGGACCCCATCGCCATGAGCATCCTCAAATTCGTTCCGCTGCCCAACAATCCCAACGACGGCACGAGCAGCAGCAATGGTGACTATATCCCCAAAGCCTTCCGCCAGAACAAAATGGCTTCCACGGTGGTCCGCCTTGACCATACTTTTAACGATCGTAACAAGACTTACGCTACCCTGCGCTGGAACCATGAAGACGAGTTCACGGACGATTTTTTTCACAACCTCGGCACCGGCTCTTTCGCGACGCGCATCAATTGGGGCGGCGGAATCGATCACGTCTGGGTGATCAGCCCCACTCAGATCTTCGATGTACGCTACAACGTAACCCGTTTTCAGGAGCCAACGCGTCCGCAAGGGTCGGGCTTCGACCCGGCGCAATTAGGGTTTTCACAAAGTTTTGTCGGCCAGATGCCTGAGAAGTCCTTTCCCAGGATTACCGGCGTATTCAGCGATAGGATCGGTGGCGGCTTTGGCAGCTACTTCGATACGACCTACCACACCTGGATGGCCAGCATGACCCACACTCAGGGGAATATGACGTGGCACTACGGCGGCGATTTCCGCGTCATTCAAGAGGCTGGCGGGAATTTCGGCAACCAGAGTGGCGCCTTCCGTTTTACCGGAGACTGGACGCGCAAGGTTTACAACGCAAGCAGTGGAAACGGCGACGGCAGCTCTATGGCATCCTTCCTTCTGGGGTTGCTGAGCAATAGCGCCACCAATCAACCCAGCGAGATCAACCGCAACGCCACTCGCTTCGATTCCCAGCATTTCCATAGTTTGTTCTTCCAGAACGACTGGCGTGTGCTGCCCCGCCTGACGCTCAATATGGGCTTGCGCTGGGAATATGAAACCCCGTTCACGGAGCGTTTCAACCGCTTTACCAGCGTCTTCGATCCCACGCAACTGAACCCCATCTCCGATGCCGCGCAGGCTGCCTACACAAACATACTGAATACGATGCTGGCGAACCCCGACCCAAGAGTGCACAGCGCGGCTCTCACCTTGTCTCAGCTCGTCCCCGCCAGTTCTTACAAGATTTACGGCGTGCAGCTTTTCCCCGGAGTGAACGGCCAAAAGCGCACCGTCACGAACCTCGATCTTCACGAATGGCAGCCGCGTGCCGGATTTGCCTTCCAGCTCTTCAAATCAACCGTCATTCGTGGCGGAGTGGGCCGCTTTGTGCAGTCCACCGCCATCAAAGGCGGACAGAACGGCTTCAGCCGTACCACCGGAGTTTTTAGCAGCCTGGACAATGGAAAGACTCCGTACGATACGCTGGATAACCCATTTAGCAACGGCATCCTCGCTCCGACCGGTTCATCGCTCGGCCCACTCACCAACCTTGGGCAGGGTGTGGATTGGGAGAACCAGGACCCTCGCCGGCCCTATTCCTGGCAATACAGTTTCCAGATTCAGCACCAGCTCAAGAGTTGGCTCATTGAAGCCGGCTACTCGCACCAGAACACCTACGACATTCAATCAACGCCTGGAGGTCTTGAGCAGAACGATATTGGCCTGCTCAACTGGCTTACCTATAACACGCCAGTCTTCAACGCAACCGGACAGCCACAGTTTGGTCCAGGGGGTGTCGACATCGGGGCATATCATCTGGGAAACAGCTTTCTTGCTACTCGCATCCCCAATCCCTTTCAAGGTTTGAGCACCAACGGTGTAGCCTGCAACGTAAACCCGCTGCCACCGACCTGCGTAGGCGGCGGTCGAGGAACCAGCAACCAAATCAGCGTATACGACTTGATGAGACCGCTGAAGCTTTTGGGCGGCCAGAGCATGAACGACAATCCCAAGGGCAGCACCCACTACGATGCGCTCGAAACCAAGCTGCAACGGCGTTTTGCCAACGGTTACAGCTTCCTCGCTTCTTACACCTATTCAAAGTTGATTGAGATTACCTCTTTCCTGGGTCCGCAGCTTGCCGGCGTGCAGGAGCACAAGATCGGAGGCCAAGATGCCCCCCACAAACTTTCCATCGCCTCCATCTACGAGCTGCCCATTGGACGTGATCGGAAATTGTTCAGAAAGATGCCGCGCGCTCTTGATACCTTCATCGGTGGATGGGAAGTGACGGGGCAATACACCTTTGAGTCCGGACCGCCCGTCGTCTTCGGCACCGATTCCTTCTTCGACGGCAAACGGCCGGTGCTGCACGGCAAAGACCCCAGCCTCTCCGAGTGGTTTGATACCACACACTTCTTCAAATTCCCCGGCTCCGGAGACGACATCTCCCAGTGGCCCTCCTGGACCGGCGTGCAGAACCTTCCCGGAGGCAACTGCGTTCCGACAGCCGCCAAAAACTGCGTCTATGCCGACTTCGCCAACTTCATTCGCACCTATCCCACACGCTGGACCGATGTGCGGCTGAGTCGAATCGATGAGACGAACCTCGGAATCTACAAGAACTTCAGAATAACCGAAAGGTGGAGGGCCCAGCTGCGCGGCGAGGTCTTCAACCTGTTTAACCATTCGAGGTTCAACGGCCCGAACACGAACCCCGGCAGCAGCCAGTTTGGAATTGTTGCCCCGGCACAGGTCAATGAACCCAGAGTGCTCCAGTTTGCATTCAAGATCACGTTCTAGCTATTTTCCGGTGCAAAATGACGTTTTTCAACATGTTCCTGCAGTGTGAATGAATCCTGAGAATATTGGGGACTACGATTTGCGCAACGATCGTGTCATCACCGGCATGCAGCGTGAGCGTGTCGCCATTGACGGCAACACCGTCAACATTTCCGATTCCCGGTGGCGGTTGCTTGGGAGGCTGTTGCGCCGGTAAACCGGTGGCCAGAAAAAAGATCAAGACTGTGCAGAAGACTGACGTCGTTTTCCGCCGAGGCAGGGCGCAAGGTAAAGTTCGATGGCCACTATAATTCACGAGGACCTCTCTCAATTCCGGTTCAGAATCAACGTCTGCGATTACGACGTTAAGTTTGCAACCGCTTCATCGAACCGGCCTGATGTTCTCACCAGATCAGCCCGGTCACGAAAGGAACAGCACATGCGTTGGAGATTTTGCTCATTGTTCATGATTTTCGTCGCGGCTTGTTCGTTCGCACAATCGGGCCGTGTACCAGCCGTTCCACTCATCGCTCACGATCCATATTTCAGCATCTGGTCGATGAACGACATTTTAACGGATGGGCCGACGCGGCATTGGACGGGGCGGCCTCAACCGCTGACAGGTCTGGTGAGGATCGACGGTCAGACCTTTCGCTGGATGGGGAACTCCCCCCATTCTCTTCCAGCCATAAAGCAGACGGGGCTGGAAATCACTCCCACGCGAACGAATTATCACTTTGAGCAACAGGGCGTCAGATTGGACATCAGCTTTCTTTCGCCTCTTTTGCCTTCGGATCTCGATGTGTTGTCGCGGCCCGTCACCTATCTCACCGCCAGCATCTCGGCAACCGATGGGGCCAAACATGCGGTCGGGTTGCTGGTCGAAGCTTCCAGCGCGCTGGCCATTGACAACTCCACGCAAGACGTCGTCTGGTCGCGTTCGCGCCTGGAAAAAATGACGGTGTTACGTTTATCAAATTTTGAGCAGCCGGTGCTGGCCAAATCAGGAGACGATTTGCGCATTGACTGGGGGTCCGCGCTCCTGGCTGTCCCGGACCAGCCCGGTGCTGCTGTCGCGACCCAATTTCAAGATGCGGTTGAGCCGGCGTTCAACGCCGGCAAACCGCTTCCCGCCGATGACATCGACATGCCGAAACGTGCCGACAAAGCGGTCGTACTCGCCGTAAGTTTTGATGTGGACCAGGTAAGCACAGCGCCTGTTTCGCGCCGCATTCTGCTCGCATATGACGATCTTTATTCCATTGAGTATTTGAATCGCTGGCTGCGGCCCTACTGGCGCCGGAGGGGAATGAGCCTCGGTGAAATGCTCGAAACAGCAGAGCGGCAATATCCTGACCTCGACCAGCGCACGCGGCAATTCGATGATCAACTCCTCGCCGACCTGCGAGAGGCCGGGGGCCCCGCGTACGCACAGCTTGCCACGCTCGCGTTTCGGCAGACCATCGCAGCCCACAAGCTGGCTGTAGACGTTGATGGACAGCCCATGCTGTTTCCCAAAGAAAACTTCAGCAACGGATGCATTTCGACGGTTGACGTCATCTATCCCTCCTCGCCCTTTTTCCTTCTTTTCAATCCTGAGCTGCTTAAGGCCCAGTTGCGTCCGCTAATGGAGTACACGAGAACCGGGCGCTGGCATTTCCCATTTGCTCCCCACGATCTGGGCACGTACCCCAAGGCAAATGGGCAGGTATACGGAGGGGGAGAGCGTACCGAAGAAAACCAGATGCCGGTGGAAGAGAGCGGCAATATGCTCCTGATGTTTGCCGCGCTCGCGAAGGCCGAGGGCAACGCCGACTTCGCCAATCAATATTGGCCTGAATTGCAGAAGTGGGCCGAGTACCTGGAACATGAGGGAATGGACCCGGCAAACCAGCTCTCCACAGATGATTTCGCCGGCCACCTCGCGCACAATGCGAACTTGTCGATCAAAGCGATCCTGGCGCTTGATGGATACGCGAGTTTGGCGGGCAGGACCGGCCGCGCTTCTGAAGCTGCGAGAGTTCATGCCCTGGCGGGAGGAATGGCGAAACACTGGGCCGAACTGGCCGGCGATGGAGACCACTTCCGCTTGGCTTTTGACAAGCCGGGGACATGGAGCCAGAAATACAATCTTGTCTGGGACCGGGTTCTCGATCTCAATGTGTTTCCGCTGACCATTGCCCGGACCGAACTCAGCTTTTACAAGACTCATCTGAACAAGTTCGGCTTACCGCTCGACAATCGCAGCGCCTATACCAAACTGGACTGGGAAGTTTGGACAGCAACATTGAGCGAAAGCTCAGACGATTTCCAGGCAATGGTCGCTCCCCTGCAACGGTTCATCAATGAATCTCCGAGCCGCGTGCCGCTCACCGATTGGTACTGGACGACAGATGCGAAGCAAGTTGGATTCCAGGCACGTTCTGTCGTCGGGGGTGTCTATATGCCTATGCTTGCCAAAGATCAGCTCTGGAAACAATGGTCCGCCCGATCACAGCAAGCCGTCGCCAGCTCCACGCCGCTGCGATGAACATAGAACGTCGCCGTAACGCGCGGCGCGCTGGAGCCAGAACCATGTCTTTAACCAAACCCGGTGTCAAATTCGCAGTTCTTTGGTTGTTGCTCGCGATGGCAACGTCGTAGAGGCAAAGACACAAATCACCAGGAAGTTTTTTGGCCGGCTGGGTGAGGGAACTGCCGTGGAGATTTACACGCTGCGCGGCGGCAAGATCGAGGCCGCCATCGCGACCTATGGCGCGATCGTGGTTTCTCTCCGAGTGCCCGACTGCAAGGGCAACGTGGATGACGTAGTGCTCGGCTATGATTCGCTCAATCTGTATGTCTCCAACAACCCTTATTTTGGAGCGATTGTGGGGCGTTATGCGAACCGTATTGCCAGACTTATCACGTGAGCCGAGAATCTATTTGATTCCGGAATGTGAAACGTCTGAGGACGCGGCAGATGTATTGAAGGAAATACGCGAAGAGATTTTTATCGAGCAGTTGGTTGGTTGATGTCCGCCCTGTTGGCACGGAGCCAGTGTGGAATAGGTGTGGCGGAACGTGTGCCAACCAATCCGTTTAACGATGCCAATCCGGGTTGCAGTAGGGCGAATGACAACGGCGCAAGATCGGCTGGCCCCAATAGGGTTTCCGGCCGTTGACGTCGGGACTGGCAAAGAACCCAGTCGTCGGGCTTGCGATATGTTGTATGTCGGCGCCAGAGCTGTAGAGCTTGTACCAGACATGGGTCGAGCGGAAATAGGCCGGTGGTCGCAACGCTTCAACGGGTGGCAAAGCTCGGATTTCTAATCGTCCGAGCTTTGCCTGCCATCGCGAGCGTCGTTGGCTCTGGAGACGGAGTTGGCACGTTTCTTCCGTCCATGTTATGTGTGCACGCTCGCAGACCTCCGGAACCGTTTTTCAGAGCTTGTTGAGTCCGTCTAAAGCCGCTACTTTGTAAGCCTCGGCGAGGGTCGGGTAGTTAAAGACCATGTCGCGGAAGTATTCGACCGACCCACCGTAAAAGAGTACGGCCTGCCCGATATGAATAATTTCCGTTGCGCGCTGTCCTAAGGCGTGCACGCCAAGAAGCTTGCGCGTTTGGCGATCGAACAGGAGTTTGAGCATGCCGGTTTCATCGCCGAGCATCATGCTCTTCGCCAGTTCAGAGTAGCGGGCGATCCCTACTTCGTACGGAACTCTGTGAGAAGTGAGCGACTCCTCAGTCTCGCCAACCATGGAGATTTCCGGAATCGTATAGATTCCGTAGGGTAACAGCTCGGGCATGTGCTCGAAAGGAATCCCGAACATATGGCTGGCAGCTAGCCGCCCCTGCTCCATCGATGTGCTGGCGAGCGCTGGAAATCCAATCACGTCGCCTGCCGCATAAATGTGTGGAACTTCGGTTTGGAAGAATTCATTCACTTTCAATCTGCCGCGCGAATCAGCAGTTACCCCGGCAGCTTCGATGTGAAGTTGGTCACCATTCGCCTGCCGACCCACGGCATAGATGAGAGCGTCACCGTGCACTTTTTTGCCACTCTGCAACTCAGCAAAGACCACATCGCGTGTCGCGTCAATGCCAACACGATCCACCTTTTCTCCTAACCGGAAAATGACGCCGAGCCGGCGCAAGTGGTAGGAGAGTGCCTCAATGATTTCCCGGTCTACGAACTCAAGAATTGTTGGCCGTTGATCGATCAATGTGACATCAGCGCCCAATGCCGCCATGAATGAAGCGTATTCGAGACCCACGACACCAGCACCGACAACGATGATTTCCTTCGGAATGTGGCCTAAGCCAGAAAGGTGATCCGTATCGATGACTCGATGATTGTCGAAAGCAATCTCCGGGTTGCGTGCTGGTCGCGTGCCACAGGCGGCAAGCACTCTTTCAGCTTTGACTTCAACCTTTTCATCCTCGCCTTGAACTTCCAGGGTATGCGGATCCAAGAACTGCGCGCTGCCTTCATAAATAACGATGCCGTTGCGCTTCAATTGGTCCCGAATGACCTCGGTTTCTTGCGACACAATGGCGTTGACACGTGAGGCGAGGTCCCGGATAGAAATGTCGTGCTTTCGCTTGCCGTATAGGGCCTTTACGGTGAAACCAGTGAGCTGGAAGATGGCTTCTCGTAGCGTCTTACTGGGAATCGTGCCAGTATGAACGGAAACGCCTCCAATCATGACGCTGCGGTCGATCAGAGCAACGCGCTTGCCTGCCTTCGCCGCCGCGATAGCGCCTTTCTGGCCTGCGGGGCCGCTGCCGATTACAACGAGTTCATAGTCCAATACACTCATCTGTCTTCCCTACATATGTTCGGTGACGATGCGTCAAGGCGGACACCACGTCTCCGAGCCTCCGCATTTCGTTGCCGCAACTACTGCCAGTCAGGGCGTCAGAAACATCGCCGAACGCTCGCTGGATCGTCAGAAGGACTGCTGCGCCAGCTTGATAAACAGAGCTCATAGCGCTTCTTCAGTGAACGACAACATTCCCGCCCTCTCCCGGTTTGTTCTTGGCTAGCAAGAAGCACAATAGAAACATCAGCGCTGAAGTCACCGCGAGCAGCCAATAGATCTCAACGTAAGACAGGGCCTGAGCCTGTGCCATCACCATGCTGTACATTCTGGCAAGGGCCTGTTGCTGGGCCGCGTGGAGGCTCAGACCGACATGTGTCAGACGGCTGGTCAAGCCTGCGACGGCCGCAGCGAAGCGAGGAGACCGCGTGTGCTCGGCAAGAACAGACTGATGGTATTGGCTTCGACGCGCCAGTAACGTAGTTACAGCCGAGGTTCCTACGCTCTGCCCCATGTTGCGCACGAAATTTATCAAACCAGCAGCAGCATTGTTTTTTTCTTTTGGCAGACCGACGTACGCGGCCATTGTGAGCGGCACGAACAGGAATCCAGCCGGCAGGTACTGCCAGATGCGCATCCACGCGGCAGCACGAAAGCTGATGAATAGATCGATGTGTTTGCACATGAAATACATGGCTACAGCGAGCGTGATCCAGCCGAAGGCGAGAAGGTGCCGGACTTGGAAGTACGTGGTGAGGCGCCCGACCAGCGGTAGAAGAAGGACCAGGAGAATAGCCGCCATAGAGATAACCATGCCGGCCTTCTCTGCGGTGTAGCCCATGAGCGTTTGCAGAAACTGAGGAAGAAGCACGGTGGAACTGAACATAACGACGCCAAGTACGAACATCATCACACTGGTGCTGGCAAAATTAAACATTTTGAACAGACGGACATCCACTATGGGTTCCTTGTGCCGCCACTCCCAGATGATGAGGGCAACCAAACCCACGACGGCAACAATGATGAGTGCGGTAATGAACCGCGATCCGAACCAGTCATCTTCTTGTCCTTTGTCCAGCGCAACCTGGAGAGCGCCTATACCGACGGCGAGCAGGCCAAACCCAATGTAGTCGAATTTCCCGACCGTATCTTTCAGACGGGACAAGTAGGGGGGATCTTCGACAAGCTGCGAGACGAGCAGCACAGCCAGAACGCCCACTGGAACGTTGATGTAAAAAATCCAGCGCCAGGAATAATTATCGGTAATCCAGCCTCCCAGCGTGGGACCAATTGCAGGGGCACAGATGGCGGTGACTCCATACAATGCGAAGGCCAACCCGCGTTTCTCTGGGGGAAAACTATCCGCGAGGATTGCCTGCGTCATCGGCTGGAGTCCGCCACCGAAGGCGCCTTGCAGCACCCGGAAAAGAAGGAGCATTCCGAGGCTCGGCGCGATACCGCACAAAAACGAGCTCACTGTAAAAAAGGCGATGCACATCAGAAAAAAGCGCTTACGTCCGAACCACCCAACCAAGAAACCGCTAATAGGAAGCACTATGGCGTTTGACACCAGGTAAGTAGTCAAGACCCACGTGCTCTCGTCATTGCTCGCGCCCAGATTGCCTGCAATGTGCGGAAGAGCGACATTGGCAATGCTGGTGTCGAGTACTTCCATGAAAGAAGCGAGCGAAACCACTACACCAATGATCCACGGATTGATCTGCGGTTTCCATGCTTGCTGTTCAGCGGAGATTGCATTTGCGGTGCTCATCGGACTCTCACTTCCGGCTCCACGGACAGCCCCGGCTTCAGCAATTCTTCGGAATTGAAGTCTTGTCCTTCCGGGCGGTCGAAATCCAGGCGAACCGGCACTCGTTGTACGACCTTCACATAGTTGCCAGTTGCGTTTTCAGGAGGCAGCAGACTGAAAATCGCACCAGTGCCCCCGCCCAAGTTGGTCACATGGCCTTTCCACGTGCGTCCATATGCATCCACCTTGATCTCGACGGGTTGACCAGGGCGCATATGGGCAAGCTGCGTCTCTTTAAAATTGGCGGTTACCCAGATGTCGTCCAGGGGAACGACATCCACCAGTTCCTGTCCGACACTCACGTTCTGGCCCACTTCAACGCTTCTCTTGCCGACAATTCCCGTTACGGGAGAGAGAATCACCGTGTAGTTGAGGTTAAGCTGTGTTTGCGCAAGTTGGGCCCTGCGTTGCAGCACCTGGGCATCGGCTGCCTCCGCCTTAGCGCGGGTGAGTGAAATCTGCTGGGGCGCAGTTTCGGCAGTCCGCACGTCGTTTTTTGCCTGCACAAGTTTCCCTTGAGCCTGCTGTACGGACTGTTCGGCGGCAAGCACGCCGGCCTGCGCCGAGACGACTGCTGCGCGATTTGCTGTTGCCGTGGCAACCGCCTGGTCATATTGCTGGCGAGAGATGTCTTCTTTCGCAACGAGCTTTGTATAACGTTCGAGGTCTGCATCGCTCTTTGTGGCGTTAGCCTCGGCCTGCGCCAACGCTGCTTTGGCGGATTCGTAGTTTTGCTCGGCTGCTTTTAGTCCAGCTTCTGCGTTGAACACGGCGGTTTTCGCCGAATTCAGATTGCTCTGAACTGTTACGGACGTAATCGGCACGTTCCAGTGGGAACTCGCGGATGTGGCTAGCGCGTCCGCCAGATTTGCTTGTGCCTGGTCCGCCGCTATCTGGTAGTCCTCGGGATCGATGGTCACCAATACGTCGCCGGCATGAACAAGTTGTCCTTCAATAACGTGCACCTCTTTGATATGCCCGCTAATTCGGGCACTCAGCGGCATAACATGACCGTCCACCTGCGCATCATCGGTGTCTTCGTAGCGGAACGCATTCCACGCGAAATAGCAGGATGCAATGACGACCACTATGGCAGCCGAGATCATGAGAACTCGTTTGCGGTGAGTTGCTAGGTGTTTGCCGGGCTCTTTCTTCGACTGGGAACCGGGCGCTTCGCTATCCACAACAGTGATTGGTTGCTTTTCATCAGCGGCGATGGTTTGAGTGCCGTTGTCGTTCGGCATTACTTTCCTCCTAGATATTGTTCGTAGCTCGTGCGTGCTACTCCCAGAGCGCGAGCCAACGAGAGCTTGGCGAAGTTGTGGTTGTAGAGGCTGGTTATGTATTGATCGTTGGCGCTGGCGAGAGCCTGCTCGGCCTGCACTACTTCCACGCTATCGGTCACTCCGGAAGTGAAGCGGTCTTTCGACCGAGCGAGGCTCTCATTGGCGAGTTCAACATTTTGCTTTGCTACCGCCACTTGTTCTTTGGCCGCATTGAGGTTGAGAAATGCGGTCCGCACGTCAAAGTCGACCTGACCGCGGATGTTCTCCGCTTCTGCCTTTCGCTTCTGCAGTTCAGCTTCCGCTTGCGTAATGTCGCCTTTGATCCGTCCACCGGTGAAGACCGGGACACTGATCCCCGCCTGGAAACTGAATTCCCCGTGGGAGTGACCGAATGTCCGTCCGAGATCGCCGTAGTCGCCATTTGCGGCCACAACGGGATAGCGCTCACCTTTCGCAGCCGAAACGTTCTGAGTAGCTGCTTTTTCAGTATCGAGGGCTGCGCGGAAGTCGTTGCGAGACCTGTATGCCATCTTCAGGGCATCGTCCAGGGCGAGCGGACTAATCTCGGAATAGGGAAGTTCGTCTACAAGCTCAAACTCTTGTCCGAGCGGCAGTCCAATGGCACGGCTCAAGTAGAGTTTTGCTACAGCGAAGTTGTTGCGTGTAACGCTGAGGTTGTATTCCTCTGTGTGCAATTGAACTTCGGTTCGCGTAACGTCAATTCGTGGAGCTGTACCGGCCTCCACGTCATCGCGAGCCTGGTCGTTAAGGGCTCTCGCATTCTGTACCTGGAACTCTTGTGCCTGGATGCGCGAGCTTGCTTCGATTACCTGTAGATAGGCATTGCCGACAGTCAGGGTTACCGCATCGAGAATGTCCTGATAACTGAGCTGTGCGGCTTGTTCGGCTGTGCGAGCTGCACGAAAGCGCTGGATCGATTCGAAGCTGAAGAGCGTTTGACTCACACTTGCGTCGACGGAGCTGTAGCTGAAAGGCCCGACCACAGTCGGTATGCCCGGTACCTTTAATCCGATAGTGGTAAGGTTTACTTGCTCGACATGCTCTGAAGCTCCCGCGCTGACTTGTGGTAGGAGATGGCTAAGCGCAATCAGTCTTTGGCCGCGTGCGATGCGTGCATTCTCTCCGCTCTCGATCGATCCCAGGTTATAGCGTAGAGCACGATTGATAGCGTCGTGCAAAGTTAAGCGCAAGACATCGTCGGTTACCGGGCCGCTTGGAACACTTGCTATCAATCCAGTCGTTTGCCCCGGGGCGGAACCTTGAGTGGCTGCATAACTGGCTGCGGCACCCATCCCGGTATTGTTTTGACCCACAGCCATCGCGCAACACATGATCGTCGCAAAAGCTAATACTGCGAGCCGCAAAAGCACTCGATCCACAAGGCATCGAACGGTCTGCATCGTTTTCATCTTTTCTGATTGCATCGTCGTGTTCATTCCTTCTCGAATTTTCATGAATGCGCCTGACACGCAACCGTCTTGTCGTGTCAGGCGCATCAGTTAGGTGATCGGCCCAGGCGACGCCTATCGTCGCGCGTTTGCTGCGGCTTTCGTTCCGCGGATGAATGACCGTCCACTGCCAGGGCCAGTTGGTCCAGCCGCCACGTCGCCGAAAACTTCATCGGACGAAGCGGCGTAAATGGGTTTGGCAAGCTGCTCAAGAGCCCTGCTCTGAGCGTTCCGAATCTCTTGAGGCGAGCAGCCAAGAAACACGGCACATTCGTGCTCGGAGTATTTCTCCAGAACAGAGAGTACGAAGACGAACCGCTCGAAATCTCCGAGCGCCAGCACGCTTTCGAGCGCGAAATGCCCATCATGAATGCTGGGGAGCTTGCTCGTGGCGGGAATGGATGAGCCGACAACTTCCGGATGCGGCTGTAGTATGCGAACCGCATTTTCGACGATGGCGCGCCTGGCCCAAAAATGCACCCACTCCTTGAATACGTTGTTCGCGGTGACAGAGTCTTCGAGACCGGCAACAAAGCATTGCTCTGCTTTTTCGTCATTGCCTGTCAGGAGGAAGGAGAGCTGGCAAAGTCCATGCAGGTTCGCAGTAAACGCCCTCTTAACGTGCTCATGGCTGGCATATTGGGCTGTCTGCCGAGTCCGATTTTTGCGAGAGCAGTTCATCTCTTTGTCTCTTGACCATCCCTGCGAATCCTGCGGGCAAGTTCCCTCAATATGTGTTTTGAAAAGACGTCACAGCCTTGGAACTTGACACCGTCCTTCATTAACTGAAGCAGTACCTGTTCTCCGGTCTGGTTGATCGCGATTAAGTTCTTGACCACAACGATGAGCTCACGGCCGTCGAGGTCTGCTCTGGCCTTTTCGCACGCGGGCCTAAGCTCAGCGGTCCAGGGAGCAACGAGCTTGCCTTCCAAAACCAACCGCCGCTGAGTCCGGCTTTCGACAATGGAGATCCTCATCATCCCTGCCCTTTCCCTTTACGAATGCAGTAAACGCACGGCACATGCCAAACCTGTAAAACCGTAAGCTATTGATTTTTCAGGAGGAGATTAAGTAGCAGTGGGGTCGACAGTTGAAGGGTGTCGAAGTCAGCTTCGACAATTGAGGGGCTCAAACGAAGCACAAAAGGGGGCGCAATTTTACTGAGCCTATTTTCTAAAGCAGCGGGAACATCGGGCCGGGTCAAACATACTTCCTGGGATCTATGCCCAGCTTTTTCATACGGGAAAGGAGGGTTGTACGATTGATGCCCATGCGGGTGGCAGCTCCGTCAGCCCCGCCTACACGCCCTTTGGCTTCGGTAAGTGCGCGCACAATCTCTTCACGTTGTTTTTGGGCATGCTCGTCAACAACATTTTTCTTCGCATTCAGGGATTCGAGCGTCTCTCGCACAATCTGTGCGATGTCTTCTTTGCCTGGCTGGGCAGCTGCTTGTGTCGCTGGTTCGTCCACCCCCGCCTTGCGCAGCTCCGCGAGCGGCGCGTCGAGCGCCTTGCCGCGTGTCAGAATCACGGCGCGCTCAATGAAATTCTCGAGTTCACGGATGTTCCCCGGCCACTCCCATGTCGTCAGTCCCTTCATGACAGACGCGGGAATTGCTTCAATATTCTTTTGCATCTGCTTGGCAAACTTTCGAACGAAATAACTCACCAGCACAGCAATATCTTCCTTACGGTCGCGCAGCGGCGGAATGCGGATCGGAAATACGTTCAACCGATAGTACAGATCGCTGCGAAACTCACGGGCCGCAATCATTCTTTCTAGATCCCGATTGGTGGCCGCTACGAGCCGAACGTTCACCTTTCGGGTATGCGTGCTGCCCAGCCTTTCAAATTCCCGCTCCTGCAGGGCGCGGAGCAGTTTCGGCTGGATCTCAAGGGGAATGTCGCCCACTTCGTCCAAAAATAACGTTCCTTGATCAGCGAGTTCCAACCGTCCGATCTTCTGGCTGATGGCCCCCGTGAACGCCCCCTTCTCGTGCCCAAACAGCTCGCTCTCAAGCAGCCCTGTAGGGATTGCGGCGCAGTTCAGCTTCACAAAAGTGCGGTCCTTGCGGCCGCTATGGTCATGAATAGCACGCGCAATGAGCTCCTTTCCCGTTCCGGTCTCGCCGAGGAGTAAGACCGTGGAGTTGCTGGTCGCAACCGTATTGACCAGTTCCAGCACATGTTTTAATGCTGCGCTTTCGCCAATGATCTGCTCAAAACCCATCTCGCTGCGAATTTCCTCTTCCAGGTAGAGCTTCTCCTGGGCGAACTTGTCTTTCAATGCGGAAATCTCCCGATACGCCAACGCATTTTCAATGGCAATGGCTATCTGGCCGGCGGCCTGGTTAAGAAATTCGACATCTTCCTGTGTAAAGGGATCCTGTGTTATGCGCGAGATCGACAAGACTCCCAGAGCTCGACCGCGGTTTGCAAGCGGAATAAGACAGCTAGTCTTAAGGCCTTCAGCGACAGCTATTGGGTGTCTCTCCCTGCTGAAGTCATGTTCATCGGCCGCGTTGTCGATCACAGGTTGCAACGTATCAAAAGCCTGTCTTACAGCGTGGCTTGGCGAGATGAGAAGGTCTTCCTTGACAAGTCCCTTGCCGTGCGGGAAATCGAGCGCATACACCCGAACTTTGTCTGATTCCTGATCGGGCAGCGAAATCACTACCGCGTCACACTGCATGACCTCGCGAATGTTGGCGGCAGTCGCACGCAGCACATCACGCAGCTCCAGGTTCGAAGTGATTCGCCTCGACAAATTCAGGAGCAACTGGAGCCGATGATTTTGACGTTGTAGTTCTGCCTGTGCTCTCTGTGCCCGTCTAAGATTAAGACAGTCATCGATGGCGAACGCGACCACGCGGGCAATAAGTCGCAGGAAGCTGATGTCTTCCCCGGTGTATGAGGTCACTCTGTCACAAGTGATCCCAAACGTACCCAGCCGACGATGCGGCGTCGTCAGCGGTACGCAAATTGCCGAGCCCTGCGTGATGCCTATATTCGTCGCCCACTCCTTAAGTTGGGAAAAGCGTTGCTCGATATTCCAGTCGGGAATGTAGAGCAGGTTCTGACTCTCGAACGTTTCCCCGGTTGGCAGCTCTTCGATGGGCAGGCTGGGCATAGGCAATGGGCCTTTGCCCCATGCCAACGATTCTATTTCCTTAGAGTGCTCCTTCAATACCACGAGGTACAGGTGATCGAAGTTCAGGAACTCACTCAGACCCTCAGCAAGAGTGTTTGCCAACTCTTCCGGATCACGACACGCAGATAGGGTCTCGCTGATGCGCAGCACTGCTTCGTAGTGCTGCGGGCTGGTTCCCGCCGGGATGTACGTATCTGTGCTCATATCTTATATGGAGAGCTGGCCCAGATTCCGCCGCCAGTATATCCCAGCTAGAGATGATGTTTCAGCGTGTCCTGGGTCGCCGCTTTTTACTTCTTTCAAGGCCTGCGGGACGTCTCTCTCATCCGCGGCCGCGTGCCTCCTAAGCGAACGCAGGCTCATCTAAATGGACCTCGGGTGCAAATTGCGCTGAGGCCAACTGGAGATACGCCCTGCGCAAGTGCGCACGAAACTCCGTCTCGGTCATCTCCAGCAGCAAAGCCGATTCTTCGATCTTGTAGCCAAGCACATGATGCAAAAGGAAAGCATTTCGGGAGACTGAATCAAGCGAAAGAATTGGGTTGCTGCTCATGTCCCCGTCCTCGTCCAAGGCGAGCAACCATGCGGAATACGTGAGGCACTCGAGTTCGGCCTCGACGCTCGTCATTGTGGGTTGGACTGATACTTGAGTCATAGTCACTGTCCTCCTGTTCCACATTCATAAGCACACGAAGTGCCAGATTCCATCCGAGCCCAGACGACGATCTTTCGTGCGATTTCTTTCTGTTTCGACTCTGGTCCGAAGTATCGAATTGCTTACGTATATTCAACTTAGACGCGGATCGTACCCGGGCATTTTCGAGCCCTCCCTCTGAACGTCTTTGGCGAAATCTGCCCTTCTTATCAGGAAGGGCAGCCGGCGATGTCGGCGGCGGTTTCGACACTTTCGGCTTTTCAACACTGCTCGCCCCGGTAGCTGCCCTTCCGGCCGCCTGTATCTCCACGCACTTACCAACAGCCTCAATTTGGCATCGGAGTTGCCTTTGTGTGAGGTGGGAACACGATCGACAAGAGTGCCGAACCTGAGACGACGAGCATTTTTGCTTGCGCGCTCGCCGCCGAATATCAGTTCTCACTGAGGGATGAGTTTGTGGGCAAAGAAGAAAACAGATGCGAGCTGTGCAAGAAGGCGCCCCGCCGGAAGCCAGAATCGCTTTTGTGCAATGACTGCGCAGAGGCCGTTGGTCGCGTCATGTCTTGCGAAAGTTATGAAGCAAATTATTGTCGAGACCGTCAGGTACAACTCACACAAGTGCGACTGCTGGTGAACGCAGCGAAGGCCTGAAGTTCACGTTTCTTCATTTATCTCGAGCGAATCGCTAGAGCATGTTTCATAAATATGTTTGTGTCAGGGCACGGATTTATCCGTGCCGCAAGAGGTCAATAAAGTCACGGGCTTTAGCCTCTGAGGCGATTTCTCCCGGGACAAAAGGAAAGAACGCGGCAACCGAGCAATGCCAGCAGCGTGAATCATCGTATTTAAAAAAAAACATAACAGCCTGCAGTGAGCGTTCGATGATAGGGGCAAGACCTGAATACCTCATAAATATTCTTGCAGCGTCAACCAGATAATTAAGCCACAAACGGTATACAGGCCTCCAACCAATGACCAGCAAACCAATACAAGGGCCTTCTCATTCCCCTGACTTTCGTCATAACTGAAGATCAGGAACGCCTGCTCATTGTCAGTCATCCCGATACTTATGCCTCTTAGCCTTGTCAGTTCAGAGACATCGGCTTGTGGTTCTTTGATCATATTGGCTCCAGTGGTTCGGATTCCAGGAAAACGGCAAAAATGATTATCGTCCTACGAACCATTGCTGAATCACGTCTGCAATGTGTTGTCCGATGTCGTCAAGTCTTTCGCGTTGTGCATCTGTGAGAATTTTGTAAATATCCCGCTGCAGGCGCAAATTAGCGTCAACTAATCGTTCCAGGATGTGTGATTGCTCAACATCAAGTCGCCGAATATGACGATTGATATTGGTGGACTGCTTTGTATGGGTGGCAGTCGTCAGCGCTTCTCGATTGTGCGAAAGCTGTTGGAGCAGCGGCTGTGTTTGTCGCTGCTCCTCTGCAATACGGGCTTCGATGGTAGCTATTTGTACGGGTGTCAGCTCAAGGTATTTGGCGAGTGACTCCGGAATCTTCGGAGAAGAGCCGGGCGGTGCCACAACGAGCGTATCTTCTGATCCTTGGTCACTACGATTAGGATTCGAATCGTCTGCCTGCGCCAAGGCAAGGGTCGTCATTGTGACGACGACTAGCATTGGAATTAACCACGGGATTTTCATGTTGGCCGCTCCTTGCTGTTTAAGAGAGCCATCAGAATCGTTCCTTTCCAGCCTGTCTCAAACGATCGGATGCCTTCCGTCTAGCAGTGAATGCAAATGAGCAGCCAAAAGGCAAAAGGAAAACACGTGTTTCTAATCGCCTGAAAATAGGCAAGTATTTGCAACAAAGTGTTGGTGGGAGCGGTTGCAGCGCTGTCTGTTGGGCCTGATCTGTTGAAGCTGCCATCCGACAGTTCCAACAGTCATCATGCATACGCCCCACTATCCGGGCCTTCCCCGATTTAGTTTCATCGAGTTTGGCAAGAAATGGGATTTGGCATTGCACTTGCCCTGTATTGGGTGGGGTTTGCCAGAAACGCGAGCTACTTCGAAAACCCCACTGAAAACTTGAGGAGGATAACATGATCCAATCGTTTCGTTCTTGGCCGCTTCGTAGTGCGCGGGCATCATCGTTTCTGATGCTCGCTCTGGCGCTGTCGTTTTCCGAGCGGGTCTTCGCCCAAAGATATGTGGCAGCCCATGTCGCTATTCCTTTTGCTTTCGATGTACGGGGAGAAGCGTTTGCGGCTGGGGACTACGTCGTAGATTTTCCGGCTCCGTCTTTTATTTTCATCCGCAGCAAAGATGGCAGGCATTTCACAGAGGTGCCGACGGTTCCCTATGGTGAGCCGGTGAAGAAAGCGGACGCAAGGCTTGTCTTTGTGAAACGGAACGGAAAATATGTCTTGCATGCACTCTACGGCGTCCTGGGCAAACGCATAGTGACTCCTGAGCTGGCAGAGCAGTCTGTCACTGACAAGGATATAAAAGAGGTTCCGCTCAACCTTGAACCGAGCAGCTCGGCTGAATCGATTCGAGTCCCGCAAGCTCCGTAGAGAGATCAAGACGGGAGTGTAATGAAAGTTCCCGAGTACACAACGATGCTTCTACAGTTCGGAGGATGGATTTCGATGAACAGTGAATCTAAAGCGTGGTGGTTGGCTTTTGCACTGATCCTCTATTTTTCACGAAGTGCTCTGGCGCAAGAGAACGTGCAGAACGAGACGTTCGTCATCAATGGCGATCGGGGAGAAGCAAAGATTCTGCAGCTAGAGGGTCACAAGTACATTGACGTTGAGGATCTTGCGCGCATCACGAACGGATCGCTAAGTTTTCAAGAGAATCGGCTGATTTTGACATTGCCCGTATCCAGCGATAGCTCTGCTGCAGAGCCAAGATTTTCACGACATTTCATGCGCGCGGGCATCGAAGCGACAACCTCGATGAGAGAGTGGGCAAGCACACTCGCGCTCTTGATTCGGAACGGATATCCGGTGGGGAACGAGATACTTTCCTACCGCGAGAGAGCGCGTGACCGCCTCATCCTAGCCGCTGCAGAAGTTTCAACTCCGTCAGACCGAAGCGGCCTGCAATTGCTCTCGAACGAGTTCCAGAACTTAAGTACTTGGAACAACGATCTTGTTAATGCCCAGAATTCCGCGTCTGCCGGGGAGTACGTGATGAGCGATGACGCGCTCAACAAGGATTCTATGTTTCAGAAGATCTCGCAATGCGGCGAATTTCTGGGTCCGATGCTGGCTAGTGGCAACCTCGAAGACAATCCAGCGTGTCATTAGTGTCGATGGGACTATCCGCAAAGTAGCCGAGAAACCAGTTCGACCACTCTATCTCTCAACTGCCGCTGCTCCTGTTTGGCACCGCGTTACGGGTGATTGTATGCTCGAGGGCAGCAGGCGCCATCTCCGGGCGCACGCTTACATCACGCTGCGCCTGGCGGATACTCTCGACTTCATTGACCAGAGCACGCGCATAGAACTCTTGGGATGGAGCTTTTTCACTGATCCGCTCAATAATTTCACCACGGCGGTCAACGACTTGGCCTTCCCGAATCCGTCGCCGTGACACCAGTAACCTTCAATGGATATATAACGGACTTCAGGAATTCAGACACTACCATCTTCCCTCAGCGATGGTTCCGTGCATCGTCTACGTCTTTATCACCCTTCCCTTTAGAAAATACCGGGTTCTCGATCGTTCCGCTGATGCGAAAGGGGAACTCCAACTTACCGTCTTTTAATGTGGCACCACCGAACAGCCGGGCGAAGGTGTTGGTGAAGAAGCCCTCTTTGGTGGTGATCTCCGCCAAGCCCTGATAGTTCAGCGTGTCCGAGCCTGACAGGCTTACACTGCCCGAGCCGTCAACATCGACTCCATATCCGTCAATATCGATAACGCGGCTCGAAATCCTCTGATTGTCCAGCTCCAGATCAGTTGAGATCAAGGAAAATGAAGAAGGCTCGTTTTTGGCCGGCCCGAGATCGTTGAAGTGCGCCAGCTTCATCAAATTCGCGTTGAGCGCAAGACCCGGCACCTCGCCGTTGCGCACCGTCACGCGTCCAGTTCCGTGGATTCCCGCCAGCGGACGGAGCGTGTGCTCGATTTCTCCCGCTAGCTTTAGGTCTCCTTCCATCTGCCCGGTCATCTTTCCGCCGGCATGGGGGAAGGCTGCAAGAAGAAGACGGGTCAAATTCATTCCACTCAATCTCGCATCGCTCTTAAAGGCTGCGTTCTTTCCCGACAAGTCAAAGGAGAGGTCACCTGTGGCACTTCCTCCATAGACCTCCGCTTTGATATCCGTGAAAACAACGCGCCTGGCCTGCAAGCGCAATTTAGAATCCAGATTTTGTGCCTCGACCGAGCCGAAACGCAGAAGGGCCGCCTTCAGGCTGCCCTGAACAACAACGGTAGAGACCGCACTAATGAAGGCGTTGAAATCCACCTGGGCCAGCGTGGCTGCCACGTTGTGGGCCTCAAGAACAACAGGTCCAGGCTTGTCGGATGGGTCAATAAGACTCGAAGCAAACAACTGGCCTCCGGTAATCTCTACTCGGGAAATTACTCCAAGCCCGAAGATCGGAGCCTGTTTCCGAGAAGCTTTAGAAGGCGGATTTTCAAAGTTCCATAGGCCGTCAGGGTCTGAGATCACATTGATGATTGGATCGTGCAACACCACTGACTTGATTACAATCTGCCGGTGCAGCAGTGCCGCGGCATCGATCGCGGCGTCCACTCTAGACGCCTTAAGAAAATAGCCGGAAGGAAAAGGCTTGGGGTTTCTACAGCCAAAGTTGTCAAGGCGGATTGACAGAGGAAACCAATTTATTCCGAGATGCCCAAGCTCGATCTGCTTCCCAGTTTTTCCCTCCAGGTACGAAATAACCTCTGGCCGGTAGCGATCTGGGTTGGCCATAACGGATAGGAGCAAGGCCGCCGGAATAATCGCAGCGGCAACAATCACGGTCACGACGATAATGGTCTTCCGGCGGATGGTCATAAATATCAACCTGATACGGATCTTTGCGGGGCGCTCAAGGGTGTGACAAGTGTTTCTGCAGACACAAAGGTCAGCACGACAAAGTGCTCCTGAAGGTCGTTAACAAGCGGAACCGTCTTGTCACCCAAGGAGACACCATCCATCGTTACATTCATCTCGCCATCATGATCAGGTGATTGCAAGACGGTAATGTGATAGACGGTTTCTCTAAAGCGGTAGTGCACCTTAAATTCAGTCCAATCCGGCGGGAAAACCGGCGCAAAGTGGAGCTTGTCAACCTCCAGCCGCAGGCCTAATAAGGATTCGACGATAAGCCGGTACATCCAGCCGGCGGAACCTGTGTACCACGTCCATCCACCACGACCGGTGTGCGGCGCGACTGCATAGGCATCAGCCGCCATCACATATGGCTCCACCTTGTAGGTTGCGACGGCCTCGGCGGAGCGCGAATGATTTACCGGATTAATCATGTCGAACAATTCCCACGCGCGTGCACTATCACCCATGGCGGCGAATGCCATGGCTGCCCAGATGGCTGCGTGGGTGTATTGCCCCCCGTTTTCTCTTACCCCGGGGACGTATCCTCTTATATAGCCGGGATCCATGTTGGATTTGTCGAAGGGAGGCGCCAGTAACTTGATCAGGCCATGTTTTCGATCCACAAGCCGATTGTCGAGAGCATCCATGGCCTCGCGCGAACGCTCTGCACCGCCTACGCCCGACAATACCGACCAGCTTTGCACGATTGAATCAATCTGACATTCGGGATTGTCAGCAGACCCGAGCGGTGAGCCGTCGTCGAAGTAGGCGCGGCGGTACCATTCCCCGTCCCAGCCATTCTCCTCCAGGCTCTCGCGCAGTTGTGCGGCCTGGGAGTAGCAATGTTCGGAGAAGATCGAGTCACCACGACCGCGGGCCAGTTCAGCGAAGCGCGTCAATACCTCGTGCAAGAAAAACCCCAACCAAACGCTTTCCCCCTTGCCACGTTCGCCCACCAGGTTCATGCCGTCATTCCAATCACCGGAGCCGATCAGAGGGAGACCGTGTTCGCCCCGGGTGAAGCTGGCCATGATCGACTGAACACAGTGATCGTATAAAGTACAGGTCATTTCCGATCGTCGCGGTAAATCGTAATAAGAGTCTTCTTCCAGCTTTACCGGGCGACCTTCAAGAAATGCGACAGCTTCATCCAGCACTCCGGTATCACCGGTGCTAACAACGTAGCGGCAAACCGCCAAGGGCAGCCACAAATAGTCATCGGAACAATGGCTGCGTACTCCACGGCCGGAAGGCGGATGCCACCAGTGCTGGACATCTCCTTCACGGAACTGGCGAGAGGCGCAGAGCAGAAGCTGTTTGCGAATCAATGCAGGTTCGGCGTGCACGAGCGCCATCACATCCTGTAGCTGGTCACGGAAACCGAAAGCGCCGCCTGACTGGTAGTAGCCGCTGCGGGCCCAGAGACGGCACGCCAGCGTCTGGTACAGAAGCCACCCATTTACCATCACGTTGATTGACGGGTCAGGTGTGTCTACATTCACAGTGCCGAGAGTATGCGCCCAGTAGTGCCATACGGATTCCAGCGCGGCGTGGGCCGCCTCCGTTCCACGGTAACGTTGCACGAGATTGCTGGCATCCACGGCATCGCTCCCCACGCCGAGGATAAATACAATCTCACGCTCCTGGCCGTCAAACAGTTCGAACTGAAGACGGATCGCCGAACATGGATCCAGACCGGCGCCGAGCTTTCCGGATAAGCGCGGCTTATACATGCCGGCTGGATTCGAAAGTACACCGTTGCGGCCCAGAAACTCTCTTCGGTCTCCCGTGACGGTTCGTGCCGTCTGGTTTGCATCAAAGAAAGCGACCCTGCCGGGAAACTCTGAGTTGTAAGCATTGCGTGCGAACAGCGCTCCCGTCGCGGGATCAGTCTCAGTCATCACGTGCAAGGTTGATTTGGGACGCGTGTCTCCCAGCACCCATTCCACGTAGCCGGTGGCAGAGAGCCGGCGGGTGTGACCAGACTCATTGCGCACTTTGAGCACCGAGAACTTGACGGCAGCATCCTTCGCCACATACACCTGCAACTCTGAGCTGATGCCCTCTTCGGTGTGCTCGAAGACGCTATAGCCGAATCCGTGCCGCGTAACATAAGGCCCCGTGCCGCGAGCAGGCAGAGGTGACGGTGACCAGAAACTACCGCTCTCCTCATCGCGAAGGAAAAATGCTTCGCCGCTTGCATCGGTCACAGGATCGTTGTGCCAGGGAGTCAGCCGGAATTCGTGGGCATTCTCACTCCACGTGTACGATGAGCCGCTCTCAGAGATGACAGTGCCAAATTCGGAATTTGCTATCACATTCACCCAAGGTGCAGGCGTCACATGGTCCTGCGCAATCGTGATGACGTATTCCCTGCCATCGTGAGTGAATCCGCCCAGTCCGTTGAAGTGAATCAGGTCGCGGGGCGGCACCTCGTGCTGTTGGATGTGCTCGTCGCGGCTGGCCCTTCTCATCTGTATACGCGGGAGGTCGGCTTCCACAGCCTGGCGGGTGTTGATCTGGGCATTCAGCGCGCCACGAGCATCGCTGATAATGGCCCGGGCAACGGCTTGAAACAGGAGGCGATCTTCATTGGATATCTGCTCCGCGACTCTGACAAAGATCTCGCCTGCCCGTTCCGCCGGGTTGGCTTGAACGCCTGCCGCAACCAGATTCATGATCTGTTCCTGTAACAGTTGCCGGTACCCGGCATGATCTTCATTCCAGATCACCAAATCAACTGCGAGCCCTTTCAGCCGCCAGTAGGCGTGAGCTTGCACAAGCTGACGCACCAGCTCGATGTTGGCTGCGTCCCCAATCTGCAGCAACACAATCGGCAGATCGCCGGAAACCGCGTAGCCCCACAAGCCAGACTGACTACGGCGGTTATTGCTCAGCACAGAAGCTTCAGCACGCAGCGACGAGTTGGCGTAGAGGATGGAACTGGCAAGCCGTCCAAAACTCTGCGCGTCAGCCTCCGTGACATTGAGTTGGCGCAAGAGTACCTGGCCGTGGGTCCATGCAAGATCAAAGACGCGGTCCGCCAGATGGCGCTCCTGATATTTGTCAACCAACTGCAGACAGCGGTCGCGAGTCTCGCCGACGCCAGAAACCAGGTTCGCGGTGGCAGATTGCCCCGGGTCGAGACTGATCTGATAGCGGATTGCAACAATGGGATCGAGCACCGAGCCCTGGCTGCCTGACAGCAGCGCAGAACCATTCATCGCCACCGGATTCGCAACCGTTCTTCCCCGACCAATGAATCGCATGCGGTCGGTTTCGTAGGATACCGTCCCAACATCGGCGCCATGCACGACCACCAGATGGAACATCCAGGGCGCCTGTTCATCAAGAGACCGGGCGCGCCGCGTGCAAAGAATCGCATGGCGCGGCTCCAGTATCTCGGTTTGTACGAAGAGGTTGCTGAAGGCGGGATGGAGCACGTCCGCAGCAGGCGGAGCAAGAACAACTTCTGCGTAACTGGTGATCTCAATAACCCTGCGTTTGCGGGAACGGTTGGTGAGCGTGACTCGCCGCAGCTCAACGTCATCCTCTGGCGAAACCGCGATCTCGGTGTGGGCCTCCAGCTCTCCTTCGCGGCAGCGAAACTCTACCTTCGCTTCGGAGAAGATGGCCTCGTAGTGCTCCAACCGTTTGACGGTTGGCTGATGCGCGGACGACCAGAACCTTCCTGTGGCGACGTCACGGATGTAGCAAAAGGTCCCCCACTGATCACAGGTGGTGTCTTCGCGCCATCTGGTGACTGCGACATCTTTCCATCGGCTGTAACCTCCGCCCGCGTTGCTGACCATCACGTGGTATTTGCTGTTCGAGAGTAACTGCACCTCCGGAACTGGTGTGTTGGCGGTATGAAAGACACGTACTGGAGTTTCCAGCCCGTCCGCATTGTTGCGGGACTCGGGAAGCTCGTCGGGCGCTGAATAAAGCCTTGTTGCTTTGGGAACCTTCTCTTGCAGTAGCAACGTGGTCGCCTGGAATATCGGGACTGATTCAAATCGGCGTTGCATTGGCCGATCCAGCAGAACATGAGCGAGGGCCAGCAAGCTCATGCCCTGGTGATGGGCCATGTGCGAGCGGACGATTACGTTCGATTGGCCACGAGGCACCCGCGACGGAGTGTAGTCAATGGCTTCATAGAAGCCGTATTTGCCTTCGACGCCAGCAGCCGCGAGCCTCTGCAGGTTCGCACAGGCCTGCTCGGGCGCAACCATGAGTGCCAAACTCGAGGCATAGGATGCGATGACCAGGTCCTCGGCTAACCCACGCCTTAGGCCAAGACCAGGCGTCCCAAAGGCCCGATACTGGTAATTCATGTGCACATCAACCGTGTTGTAGCCGGATTCGGATATCCCCCAGGGCACGTTTCGCATCTTGCCGTACTCGATCTGCCTCGCCACCGCTGCCAGGCAACTTTCATCGAGCAACGTATTTTGGTAGGTCGGCATGACAAGCAGCGGCATGAGGTACTCAAACATCGAACCATCCCATGAGAGCAGAGCCGGTCCTGCCGCCGAACTTGTAAGCTGGCGGCCCAGAGAAAACCAGTTCTCTTGTGGGACTTGGCCCTGCGCGATCGCCACAAAACTGCATAGCCTCGCTTCTGACGCCAGCAGGTCGTAGTAGCTCGAATCCCGGCGATGTTCGCTGATGTTGTATCCAATCGTCATCAGATGACGCTCCTCGTCGTAAAGGAAGTCGTATTCGATACGGGCAAAATCCTTGCACTCCACCGCGAGCCGCTCAATCTCGGCAATCCGCTCCTTCGCGCGATGACTCGCTTCGCTGATAAACCGTTTCAACTCATTCAACCACTGGCCCGGCATCGCTTCCCCCTGTTGCTGCGGGTCACCAGACAGCGACTCTAAATCCCATACTGCCAGTTCACGCAGAGTGGGGATTTTGTCCAATTGAAATGTACTTAGTTCGTCCGGTGGACGCGCGGCCACCATCCAAGGAGCGAGGAAGGTCAAGTCTTCAAGCGCAGCCTGGCACTGGCTGGTGAGAGCATCTCCCCACCAGTTCGCCTGGCCTTCCTGCCTGCTGTCGACGCTTTCAGCAATTCGCGTAGTTTTTGTGGCAAGCTGCTCAAGACACAACCGTGCAGCCGACAAAGTAGCTGGTGGAGAAATGCACAACACCTCCAACTCCTTCCGCAGATCTTCTGCTTCACGCAGCGTGAGCTTTGCCAGTTCACTATTTTGTGAGGGGCCATCATTGACCACATCCTGAAAAACTCTGAGAGTATCGAGAATGCCGTGGAACAAGCGGGGAGCAAGAATCTTTTGATCCACGAGCGCGCTAAGGCCAGGCTCTAAGGTCAGCACGTGGGCAGCCAGATTGCCGCTATCCACGGTGGATACATAGAGCGGCGAGAGTGGTTTCAATGTCAGTGTGTCATACCAGTTATAAAAGTGTCCGCGATGCCGGTCGAGCGACCGCATGATCCGGAATGCGAGGCCCGTGCGCTGAAGCAACTGTGCCGCCGAAAGATACCCAAAGTCATAAGCGGAAAGATTGGCGAGCAACGCCAGTCCCATGTTGGTTGGAGAGGTCCGGTGAGCAATGGTGGGAACCATGCTCTCCTGATAATTATCTGGAGGAAGCCAGTGATCTTCTGCACCGACGAACTTCTCAAAGAATGACCAGGTTTTGCGCGAAAGTTTCTGGAGAAAGATTGTCTGCTCGAGGGAGAGATCTACCGGGTCACGCGTGAGTGGCAGGCTGATCCACCAGGCGACGGCCGGCGAGGCAACCCAGATCAGCAACACCGGAAGGGCTATGCCCAGAGCAGTCGGCCGCATCCTGGCGAGAGATATTAGGCCAACTACGGCGAAAACAGGTGCAGGCCACATCGTACGGAAAGATCCGCCCAAACCAGAGGCAAGACCAGAACGGCTCTTGTGCTTCTGCTCGCTTGAAGCATCCCACTCCAACAGCCGGCGACGCGAAAAAAGCATGCGCCAGATTGCCCGAAGAATCGCGTCAAGGTTGAAGAAGGCTTCGTATGGCAGGCAGGCAAACGCAAACAGCCCTTGGGCAAAGTGCCGGCTGAATCCGCGCATCACTTCAGGCAAGTGCTGCCTCGGCGCGACATCTTCTGACTTCTGGAACAGATCGAGGAGAGAGCTGAAAAAGATGGGAACAAAGATTGTCCCGACGATCGCCATGGTCCACGCCCAGGCCGGGGATAATCGCAGCCAGCTCAACAGCAACAGGAAAACCAGTGCCGCCGGTACAAGACTGCGGCGAAGATTATCAGCGATTTTCCATCGAGAGAGAACAGACAGAGGATTTTTCAGTGCTCTACGCTCCGGACCGGGCACTCGCGGCAGAATCCAGCGGGCGATCTGCCAGTCACCGCGAATCCAGCGATGACGCCGGGCGACGTCCGCGTCATAGCGTGCCGGATAATCCTCGTAGAGCTGCACGTCGCTCAGCAGACCCGATCGCGCATAGCATCCTTCTATGAGGTCGTGGCTTAGAATGCGATTTTCAGGAAAACGCCCATCCAGTGACTGCTCGAAGATATCTACGTCATAGATTCCCTTGCCGACGAAAGAACCCTCGCCAAAAACATCCTGGTAAAGATCGGATACCGCGCGTGTGTACGGGTCAATGCCCGGTTCACCGCCCCAGAGCCGCGCATAGCGGGAATGATTTGTGGCGGGAAGACTCACCGCAACCCGCGGCTGCAGAATGCCGTAGCCCTCGGTAATGCGCTGCTTTGCGCTGTCGTAAACCGGCCGGTTAAGCGGGTGCGCCATGGCTCCCACGAACTGCCAAACCGAGTCGCGAGGCAACTGCGTGTCAGTGTCAAGGGTAATGACGTATCGAACGCTTCGCAGGACTGCCGTCTTCCCGACAATACGTGAAAAGTAATCACCCGGCCGGCCGCGCAGAAATGAGTTCAACTCCGCAAGTTTGCCGCGTTTGCGCTCGTAGCCCATCCACATTCGCTCTTCCGGATTCCAGCGGCGTGGCCGATGAAAAAGGAAGAAAGTATCGGTTTCCTCGTGGTTGTACTTCTTGTTCAAGGCTGCGATCCCGGCCTGGGCAAGATCCACGAGCGGCCCGTCTTCCGGCATGTTCTCCTGCTCCGCATCGCGACAATCCGACAAGAGGCAGAAATGCACATTGTGATCGCGGTTGGCAAGAAACCGAACCTCCAGGGCTTCGACCAGTTCGGCGACGCTCTCCGCCGTGGTGAGCATGGTTGGAACCACAACCAGAGTGCGCAACTCAGGCGGGATTCCCCGGGAAAAGTCCATCCTCGGCAGCAGGTCCGGTATCGTCAGATTGGTCAGCGCCCAATTGAGTAGCGTGACAACGAACTGGCTGACAACGATCACGGCGAAGATGGTCATCATCGCGAGAGTCCAAGTTCGCAGGCCATCGGTAGAGGCTTTTATGGCCAAGGTTCTGGTGACAAGGGCGGTCGCACCTAGGATCAAACCTAAATACAGCAGCACTGAACGGCGTCGGCCAATCGTCCGCAATGATCGTGAGATAGATTCGCGCATCGCCACCGAGCGTTCGAGAGTCTCGCGACCATCCCCGATCAAATAAAACCCGACATGACTGGCCCGGCCTCCTTTTTTATTCCAACTGTCATGCGCCAGTCGAACTGCTTTGCCGGCTACCTCGCCTTCGGATAAGCTGCTGCTCCTGGCTATCTTTTCGACGACATGCCGGTAGCGGTCGCGAGTGGCAAAATTCATTTTGCCGTACACGCCTTCGGGATCTTCGCGCAGGGTGCGCTCAACGACGCTCATCGTCTCGACAAAGTGGCGCCAGTCGGTCGCATCCAGAAACCTCAGACTGGCGATGCTGTTGCTGATGGAAACCTGGTCGGAAGCCTGCTGCTGGTTCTCAGACCGCACCAATTGCTCAATCGTTGACCCGGATTCTGAGAGCCTCTGTTCAATCCATGTGAGCGGCAAGGCTAGTGCCGGTCCCTGTCCCTGCAGGCGGCGCGCCAATTCGGAGATAAACGAACTGACCATCGGAGGGTTCGACCGCGCCATGTCTGCGATCACCAGGATTAGGTTCTTTGGGTCTTTTTCCGCAGCCTCGGTCATCTTATCTGCCCAGGTGTCGGCGAGGTTGCGATCGAGCCTGTCAGCGGCAATCACCGCAGCGACGCGTCTGAGATTCTCAATCAGCGCGAGCCGCAACATGATAGGAATGGCCCATAACTCTCCCAGATTCAGGTCCGTGACCGTCTGGTAAGCCTCCATGAAACCACTGAGGCTTTCCAGATCTACCCGGGCATCGCCGTGCGAAATCGTTTCCAGAGCAAGATCATAGACACGTGGCAAACCTGCTGATGGGCCCCTGAGCAAGCGCGGGAGTGCCTGACTGTAGCCTTTTGGCAGGTGTCTCTTGGCAGTACGGATTTGTTCTTCGATCAGGTAGAAGTTGTCGAGCAACCATTCGCCGGCTGGCGCAATACGCCGGTTTGCTTTTACCGCAATGGTTAGCAGATGACAGGCTTCATTCAGTATCTTTTCGTTTTCTGCCAATCTGGCCAGGAGCTTGTCTGGCGCTCGTCCGTGCGCGACCGCGTGAGAGGCGGCCAGGCTTTTGCCATGTTGCTTCATTTGCTCTCTGCTGAACAACTCCGAACGTAGAAGTGCTTCTGCCTCTTCAGGCCTCGTCGGTCCAAGGCTTTTGCGCAGGAGCGTCCCAATTTGAAGCAGGGTAGCGTGCCTATGCCGGCTAATCAACGAGTCATCTCTTTCTCAAAAACATACTTTTGCAATGCAGGATCGGAATTCTTGAGCGTGCGTCGTGCGAAAACCAGGAGCGGAGAGCCGTGAGAATGCTGTAGGGCCTACTTCGTCATAGCAGTAATGGCGGTGCCGCGGCTGAGGCGTATTGAACCAGCCGATGCCGATTCGCTATTTTCAAGAAATGCAACAACCATGCAAATACAGCCTTGGACTCTGCTTTTCGCGATGTCTAGCTTGCTGGCGATCTCGCCATCGCTTAAGCCCTGCCCTGCTAGGCGATCAATAGGCAGCAGCACGCCCCTTGTTCCCAAAGCACACGCATAGGATTCACTTCCTGATAATTATGATCGTCAGCAGGGCAGCTAATCTGGTCAAAATGGCTCACTTCTCGTTTTCACGCGAAAACAAGAGGCTTCGTGTTTGAATACCAGCGGTTGGAAGATGGATGTAGTTGATCTATTGCGGTAACCATCCCGATACACTACTGCTCAAGCAGATATGCTAATCTCTAGACCAGTTTCAGAATCGGTACTCGAATCTGCTGTCCGAATCGATCCTGAAACAGCTCTAATCTGTCTATCTATTGGACTTTAGAACTCTGTTTTCCCACGTGAATTGCAGAAAATTCCAGATATCCTGAAGCTATGCGGAAAGCCAAGCGCACATCGAAGATAGGCGAAGTTGGGCCGTTTGCGTCCAATGCCGTGGTTCTGGTCACGCTCAACTCGCCGCGGGAAAAATTCTGGGGTGCGATCCTTAATCTTGCTCCGGCTGGGGTCAGCGTGCGCGGCATTGACTTGAACTCGGTTGAAGATTTCATCCGGCAGGTCAAGGCCGGCGACCTGGTCACTCCCAATGCGGTGTTCTTTCCCATGCATCGCATTGAACGCATCGAGCTCGATCTCCGCAATGGAGACATTCCTTCTTTGCAAGAGCGTTTTCAAGCAAAAACCGGCTTCGAGTTCCCCGACTTATTGCGGGAATTCTCTGCCCCGGTTGCGGGAAAGGAACCAGGCGCATGATTTCGCAATTGCGTGCTGCTCCCAACCAACTCACGCTTCTGCGCCTCATCTTTATTCCATTTGTGGTGATTGCGGTCATGGAAGGCCACGACCATATGGCGCTGGCGCTGTTTTTGGTTGCAGGAATCAGCGATGCGCTCGATGGGCTGCTGGCTCGGGTTCTGAAGCAGCAAACCGCTCTCGGGCTTTATCTCGATCCCATTGCCGACAAGCTTTTGCTCAGCACTTTATTTCTGGCGCTTTCATTTTTGCACAGGATTCCGTGGTATGTGACCGTGCTGGTTTTCAGCCGCGACATCGGCATCCTGATCGTCAGCACGCTGCTCTATGCCACCAACACATTACGCGACCTGCGCCCCAGCATCTTCGGAAAAATGAACACTGTGGCGCAGGTCGGAACAATATTTCTCGTATTGTTTTACCCCGTCGCTTCCATGGACTGGGTAAAAGCCACCATGCAAGCCAGCTTTCGTGTGACCTTTGCGCTCACGCTGATCTCATGGATTCACTACACTTTCGTGGTGGGCCGGCGCCTGCGCCATAGCGGCAGTCCCAGTTCGAGTTGAAGCTTGTTTTGTCTTCGTATCACTCACGTTACTGAAGGAAAACAAGGTTGCAACGTTGATATACTCTTTGCCATCCACCTCCACATAGGGATAGACAAAATAGTTCAAGGGCGCACCGGCTTGAGGCGGGTTGAGCGTTAAATCGCGTCCTACAGTGAATTGCACGCGGTTGGTATCGTGCGCTCCGAAGAAGTAATCGCGCTTTTCCTGGTGCTTCCAGGCCTCGGAAATATCCACCGGGACCCAACCTCTTTGTTGCAAATAAAACTCCGCCCAGCAGTGATAGCCGGCAATTTCGGAAGAGCTTTTGTCGGCCGGTAGCGGGAACCCGATCTCAAACTTCGCTGGAATCTGCTGTGAGCGCGCCATGGAAATGAACAGTGAATGAAAATCGGTGCAATTTCCTTTTTTGGCACTGCAGGCGTAGAGGGTATCGCCATGGCCCCATCCGGTGCCGGTCTTGTCATAACGCATGTTGCTCAGGACGTAGTCGTAAATAGCACGGGCCTTTTCTTCATCGGTCTTGGCATTCACAGTTTCTTTCGTCGCCAGCTCAGCCGGAAGGCCGGTAATGGGAACAAGCTTGTCGGCTTCCAGAAGCCGCTGGCGCTCGTGGGTAGAGAGACTCACGGTTTTGGCCGAAGCTGGCGTACTGAGGTGCTCACGGCGCACAACGTCATAATCCGCGGAAAACTTGTACTCCGGCTTGGTGGCTTTTTCGGTTGAGGCATACAGCATCCAGTTGCCGTATTCTTTTTCCTGCGTCTTTTTCAGCGGCAAATCGCCCGAAGTTGAAAGCACACGGACCACCTGAAATTCGTCGGAATGCGCGAGCGGAATCCATACATGAACAGGAGCGCCGGGCGTGAGGTTCCTGACGGTAAACTCGTAGTGGAAGGTGAAATGGCGTGTCTGCTGCGCTGAGGCCCATAGGCTGCAGCAAACGAAGACAGAGAGAACCGCAATTTTTCGTAGCATGATTGTGACCTTTCGAGTACAGAGGCAAACTTTGAGCAGGATTTCATCCTGCAAGGGCTTTAAGATGTTGATGGGTAAGAGAAACGGCCTACGGACGTTTTAGGAAGACGGTTCAAGTGAAACCGCTGCAGCGCAGGTGGGGGAAGAGCGCCAACATGATCAATAAGGATGCAACAGCGGGCGGAAAGTTGCAAGGCTTTCCAGCGCCGATCAGGACTTTTACCTCCAGCCGATGATTTAGAATCCCCATGATTTAGAATCAAAGATTCGTTTTAAATAGTTATTACCCCATGCCGTTGCAACTGTTCAATACCCTCTCCGGCAAGACGGAAACTTTTGAGCCGTCGCAGGACAAGCTCGTGCGCATGTACTCCTGCGGCCCGACCGTGTACGACTACGGCCACATCGGTAACTTCCGCACGTTCATCATGGTGGACCTGCTGCGCCGCTTCCTGCGTCAAAGTGGATACCAGCTCAAGCATGTCATGAACATCACCGATGTGGATGACAAGATCATCCGCAACGCGGCGAAAGAGAACGTGGACGTGCATACCTACACGGCAAAATATGAGAAGGCTTTTCTGGAGGATTCGCAGATCTTGAACCTGGAGAAGCCGGAGCAGATGGCGCGCGCCACCGAGCATATCAGCGAGATGGCCGATTTTATTGCGGCGCTGGAGAAAAAAGGCTATGCCTACCGCACCGACGACGGCTCCTATTATTTCCGCATTGCCAAGTTTCCTGAGTACGGCAAGCTTTCCAAAAAAGACTTCGAAGGCATAGAAAATGGCGCGCGCGTGGATGTAGATGAATACGAGAAAGATAACGCCCGCGACTTTGCTTTATGGAAAGCCCCTAAACCGGGCGAGGCCCAGTGGCAAACCAGCATCGGTCCGGGAAGGCCGGGCTGGCACATCGAGTGCTCGGTCATGGCGATGAAGTATCTGGGCGAGAGCTTCGACATTCATCTGGGCGGGGAAGACCTGATTTTTCCCCATCACGAAAACGAAATTGCGCAATCAGAGGCGCTCACGGGAAAGCCTTTCGTGCACTTCTGGGTGCATGTGCGCTTTTTGCTGGTGGAAGGCAAGAAGATGTCCAAGAGCCTGGGCAATTTTTTTACTCTTCGCGACCTGATTCTGCTGAAACATAAGCCTTCTTCTATCCGCTATCTGCTGGCTTCAGTACCTTTCCGGAAGCAGCTCAACTTTACCTTCGATGGACTCAGACAGGCGGCTGCTTCGGTTGAGCGATTGCGTGAATTCAAGTTGCGCATGGAAAAGGGCAATTTTCCCGACACAGGTAGCCCAGAGTTCGCCGATTTGGCCAAAGTGGGACTGCAAAAAATGCGTGAGGCACTCGAAGATGACCTGAACACCGCAGAGGCGCTGGCAGCGATTTTCGAGATGATCCGCCAGGCAAACGCGGCAGCAGATGCAGGCAAACTCGGCAAGCAGGATGTGACGCAATTGCTGCATACGTTGGAGCAGTTCGACCAAATCTTCGACGTCGTGCGTGACAATGACGCGGAAAAAATCCACCAGATTGCCGAGTGGGCGCGAGAGCAAGGGAAAGAAATCGAATTACCTCAAGCCAAAAACCAAATTTCCGATGCGCAGGTGGAAAGCTTGATTGCCGAACGCGCCAAGGCAAAAGCTGCGCGCGATTTTGCCCGTTCAGATGCTATTCGCAAACAACTGGCCGACGCCGGGATCATTTTGGAAGATACGAAAGATGGAGTGCGCTGGAAACGCGCTTAAGAATAATCATGCTTCGGCTTCGCAGGCAGGTAAAATTTTAGCCGCCGGAGCAACTTGCGCCTTCAGCTTGGAGCCCGTCACCAGCACAACCGCGCTCACGATGATCACCGCCCCCAAAAGAATGTAGCGGTTGACCTCCTCGTGCAGAATCAGCCAGCCCAGCAAAACCGCCACCACCGGATTGACATAAGCATAGGTAGCAACCTTGGCTGTGGGTACATGCTCGAGCAGCCAGATGTAAGCGGTGAATCCGACCAGCGAGCCGAAGATGGTTAAATAGACCGTGGCCCCGACGCCCCGCGCTGTCCACACGACCTTGTGCTGATCATTCAAAGCGAAAGCGATGATCATGTTCACCACCCCGCCGAGGGTCATCTCCCAGGCTGTAGCGGCGAAGGGATCAACCGCAAGTTGCGTTCTGCGCGAGATGATGGAGCCCACGCTCCAGCACAAGCTGCCAAATATCAATGCGCCGCTGCTCAAGAGAAACATCTTATTCAGAGAATTCTGAGGCAAGCCCAGCCGGATGACAGGCGCAAGCTGTGGCCACAGCAGAACAATGAGACCGACAAAGCCAAGGGCCAGGCCCATCCAGCCCCAACCTTTCAGCCGCTCGCCACGCAAGATAAGACCGTCAATCAAAGCTACCCAGAGTGGGACCACGGCAACAATCAACGCGGCCAATCCGCTGGGGAGATATTGTTCCGAATAGGCCAGCAGCATGTTGCCGCCGGTGAGCAGCAGCACACCCATAACCAGCAGCAGGAGTGCATCTTTCATCGTCAGGCGAATGCGGCGGCCGCTCAACGCGCAATAGACGAGCATAATAATTCCAGCCGCCACAAATCGAGTGCCGCTCAGCAGAGCCGGAGGAATATGTTCGACCGCAATGCGGATGCCGATATAGGTTGATCCCCAAAAGAAATACACGAGACAAAACGCGAAGAAAACGCGGAACCGGTGTTGGCGCTCTTTGGGTGTCATGGCAATCAGGGATACTCACATTGGACGCGGTACTGGTGAGCAGCGATGCAGATTTTTTGGCGCAAACGATTAGACTTTAGACCCAAAATGAACCTGTCTTCATTTTTAATATTTAGGATTTAGACAGCAATTTTGATTGAGCATGGACGTCAGTTCGGGAATATAATTGAAGGTGTTCGATAGCGATTGAAATGTATTTTGGCTTCCAATCCGTAACCCCGCGCCAATCCATGCGCTCGCGGCCACGCTGCCGGTTGCAATCCTTGCCGGCGGTGGCGCGCCCTAATCTTTTCTCCGGCGACTAACTGCACTATTTCTGACTCTTACATTTGTGGTCTTCCAAGAGACCGCTCAGTTGATTTCACGGCAACTTGCTTGCCGGTTTTTCGTAATGATTCGGAGAATTGCATATGACCTCTACAGCTATTTTGACTTCGGCGGGACCGAAGATTAAGACGCAACTGCCGGGTCCTAATGCCCGCCGCGTGCTGGAAGCAGACGCACGGTTGATTTCGCCTTCTTATACACGCTCGTATCCGCTGGTGGCCAAGCGCGGCCGGGGCGTGATCGTTGAAGATGTTGACGGCAACGAGTTCCTCGATTTTTCCGCAGGTATTGCCGTGGTTTCCACCGGCCACTGCCATCCGGAAGTTGTGGCGGCCATTCAAAAGCAGGCCGGCGAACTCATCCACATGTCAGGCACAGATTTCTATTACGAAAGCATGACCACGCTGGCGGAGCGCCTTTCGAAGGTCGCTCCCATGAAGGGGCCGCATCGCGTGTATTACGGCAACTCAGGCACGGAAGCCATTGAAGCTGCATTGAAGCTGGCGCGGTATCACACCAAGAGGCAAGGGATCATCGCCTTCTATGGAGCTTTTCACGGCCGCACCATGGGTGCGCTTTCGCTGACGGCCTCCAAGCCGCAGCAGCGCCGGCGCTTTGCGCCACTGGTTCCAGGCGTGACCCACGTGCCTTATCCCAATCTCTATCGCCGTCCAGAGGGCAGTGACGCAAAGCAGTACGCCATGGATTGCGCGCGCTTCATTGAAGAGAAGCTGTTCAAGACCACGCTGCCTCCGGAAGAGGTTGCGGCAATTTTTGTGGAAGCGATCCAGGGCGAAGGCGGATACGTTGTGGCCCCCGCGGAATTCATGCAGGAGCTGCGGCGCATCTGCGACAAGCACGGCATTCTGCTGGTGGTGGATGAAGTCCAATCGGGCAGCGGGCGCACCGGCAAATGGTGGGCGGTCGAACACACCGGCGTTGAACCCGACATCATTACGGTTGCCAAGGGAATCGCCTCCGGCATGCCGCTGGGCATCACCATCACGCGCGCCGAAATCATGGACTGGGTACCAGGTTCGCACGCATCTACCTTCGGAGGTAATCCGGTATGCATCGCGGCAGCGCTCGCAACCATGGATGTGCTGGAGCGCGAAGGTATTCAAAACGCTGCCGAGGTCGGCGATTACATGATGCAGCGCATGAAGCCCTGGGTGGAAAAACATGCTGTAATCGGCGATGTGCGCGGACGCGGCCTGATGATCGGTGTGGAGATCACGCGAGACAAAAAAGCCCGAACGCCGGCGTCAGACGTACGCGACAAAATTGTTGAGCTGGCCTTCGAGCGCGGTGTGCTGTTTCTGGGTGCGGGAGAGAGCTCAGTGCGGATTTCGCCTCCGCTGATCGTAAGCCGAGAGCAGGCCGATATTGCCATGACTGTGCTGGAAGAGTGCATTGTGTTGGCGGGCAAATAAGAGGCTCGATCACTATCTTCTTGCAGAATAAATCGGATGCTTAAGCGTTGAATGCGGCCGGTTTGTGGATAAAATTGTCCTGGATATGAGTTCTGGACGTATTACCCGCCTCGCTATCCGTGCGCTCGATTCCGCGGCGCGGTTGGTCCCGCAACGGAAAAAAGCCGAACATCTGACCACCGGCGAGCGCGGAGAAGAAGAAGCCTATTTTTATCTTCGCCGCTGCGGATACGTCATGGTCGCGCGCAACTTTCGTTCGCCCCGCCGCCGTGGTGAGATTGATTTGATTGGCTGGGAGGGCGACATTCTCTGCTTTATTGAGGTCAAAACCCGAACTTCGCATGCCGTCAAGCCGGCAGAGGCCGCTGTGGATGAAGACAAACAGCGGGAATTGGTCGCGGTGGCGCGTGAGTATTTACGCCGGGTTTCGGGCAGTCCGGCAATCCGCTTTGACATTCTAAGTATTTATCTGGAAAAAGGGGCTTCTTCTCCGCAAATTACCCTATTCAAGAATGCCTTTTCCATGCCCTAGAGTAGAATTTTATGGTTAACGGCAGGCGAGGCGAAAGTCGTGCCAGGCCACCGGCAGAGAAAGGAAATCTGTAGCTGTGCCCGAATTGAGAAAAGACCCGATTACCGGCCGCTGGGTCATTATTTCCACTGACAGGGCGAAACGCCCTACTGATTTTGTGCGCGAACCCGTGAAACAGAAAGGCGGGTTCTGTCCGTTTTGTCCGGGCAATGAAAGCAAGACGCCGCCGGAAGTGCTGGGCTATCGCTCTTCCACCATTGGTGGCCCGGAGGCGCCGCGCGACACGCCCGGCTGGCGCGTCCGCGTTGTGCCTAACAAGTTTCCCGCGCTGGGAATTGAGGGCAACCTGGATCGCGCCCCTGAGGGCATGTTCGACAAGATGAATGGCATAGGCGCGCACGAGGTGGTCATCGAAACTCCGGAGCACGAGAAAACACTGGCCACGCTTCCCATCAAGCGCGTGGAAGATGTGATCTGGGCCTTCCGCGACCGCATGATCGATTTGAAAAAAGACAAACGCTTCAAGTACATCCTGATCTTCAAAAATCACGGCGAACCGGCCGGAGCTTCGCTCGAACATCCGCACTCGCAGTTGATCGCTCTCCCCATCATCCCCAAGCAGGCGATCGAGGAGCTGGAGGGAGCCAAGCAGTACTACCAATACAAAGAGCGCTGCATCTTCTGTGATGTGATCCGCCAGGAACTCGAGGACGGAAGCCGCACCGTGGCCGAGAATAAGGACTTTGTGACCCTGGCCCCGTTTGCTCCGCGTTTTCCTTTTGAAACCTGGATCCTGCCCAAGAGCCATGATTCGCACTTCGATAATGCGCCTTCCCAGGTTTACGAGAATTTTGCGCGAGCAGTGCAGATCCTGATGGCCAAAGCGGAACGTGTGCTCGATAACCCTTCCTACAACTTCGTGATCCATACCTCGCCTGTGCAGGACGGCGCCAACGATTACTACCACTGGCACATGGAATTCATGCCTAAGCTGACCAAGGTAGCGGGATTTGAGTGGGGAACCGGTTTTTATATCAACCCTACGCCTCCGGAAGAGGCTGCCAAGTTCCTGCGCGAAGCGCCGGTGGAAACTCCGGCACAGCAGTTGGTCGGAGCATAAACGCAAAACCTTTCGCCGCGGATGGACGCGGATCAACGCCGATTTTTCGGAAGATTGTGGAGGCCCCCACCCCACTTGCTAGCTTGTGTTTTTGAGCCCAAAATCGCGTCTGACCCCCGTCGTTATTGGCGAAAATCGAGGTCGCACGAGAGACTTGCTGCTAGTGGCAGTCTTCAGTCCTCTTTTTTACTACAGAGACGCAGAGGCACAGAGAAGAGCAAGACTTTTCGCCGCGGATGAACGCGGATTTTTTGGAAGATTGCGGGGGCCCCACCCACTTGCTAGCAGGTGTTTTTGGGCCCCAAAATCGCGTCTGACCCCCGTTGTTATTGGCGAAAATCGAGGTGGAACGAGAGACTTGCTGCTAGTAGCAGTCTTCAGTCCTCTTTTTCACCAGAGACGCAGAGGCACAGAGAAAAGCAAGACTTTTCGCCGCGGATGAACGCGGATCAACGCCGATTCTGCGGAAGATTGTGGAGGCCCCCACCCCCACTTGCTAGCAGGTGTTTTTGAGCCCCAAAACCGCGTCTGACCCGCGTCATTACTGGCGAAAATCGAGACGGGGTGGGGGACTAGCTAAAGCAGTTTCAAGTTTCGAGTTTCCAGTTTCAAAAAACAACCACAAAACCCTTCGCCGCGGATGGACGCGGATCAACGCTGATTTTTTAGAGTGGATTGTAGCTCTCACCCACCCCACTTGCTAGCAGGTGTTTTTGAGCGCCGAAAACGCGTCTGACCCGCGCCGTTATTGGCGAAAATCGAGATGGGGTGGGGGACTTGCTGCTAGTAGGTCCTCAGTTGTCAGTCCTCAGGCCTTAGAATCCCTCATCGCGAATGAATTTTCAAAGACCCAATGGGCGCGAGCCCCGCACTCTGGAGTGCTGTTTGAACACACTTCCAGGAACAATGATGACCTAATTACTGAGAAATGGAAGGGTTTGATATCACAGTGATATCACAGGCCGGAATATTGCTGCCGTGGATCTCAAAAAGCCAAGAGCTAAAAGCTAAGAGCTAAAAGCTTACTGGCTTAAGAGCGAACGTGACAGGTTTGACGGCAATTGTCTACCTTCGTTTTGTATTTGGGCGAGAGTTTGTTGTTCTTCTGAGGCGAGTTGTTTTTCTTCATCCTGAAGGGGCTTGATGCTCATGGCAAAGAACTCGGTTTGCTCATTAGGCTCAAGGTGCATCAAGGTTTTGACCAGCAATGTTTCCTGCTTCACATCGGTCTGCAACCGCTTATCTAAACCCAGGGCTTTTTTCATGTCGTTCAAGACCGGAAAAATTTTAGGGTCATCTTGAAACTCTGGGATAGCCTGGTCTACCAAGACTTCGCCTTTCTCCGTTGTAGAGCTTGCATCGTTGAGAAGAGGTTCCAGTCCGAGGCACTGATCGTGATAGTCCATCATGCTGAGCGCCGGGCCATTTCTAAGCTCCTGGATATGCCGGGTGAATCCCGCGCTCTTTGCCTGCAACTCTCCGCCATCTTTTAACAGGTTTTCAATGTAGTGTGACCTGGCGGCGCGGTTTGCAGTCCAACGCCAAAGCGAGATTGTTGCCAGCAATCCGACAACTACAAGTGCTGCCGTTGCCAATACCGCAACTGGATGCCTTTGAAAAGCAGCGTACCACGGCGCCGGCTTTTGTTTATTGAAAGTCGCGACCGAATACTTTTGGATGGCTATCGTACCGCCGGTCCGCGCATCAGGCTCAGACTCTTGATAAACCGGGACTTTGGCTGTGTCCTCTGCGGGCGGCGTTTGGGTTACGACCGCTTCGGTTTGAGTTTGAAAATTGTGTACTCTTTGGCCGCAGAACAGGCAGATGGAAGCTTCATCCGGATTTTTGGTCCCACAATAAACACAGAACATTCTTACATTCCTCCGCCGGCAAACAATTCTATCAGCGAGATCAGTTATGCGTGTCCTGGTATTCTTCGTGCCATGCCATCTGGATGGCCTCTAACTTGGACTCATTCGATTTCATGGGATCATCTTTGAAGTTCGGCAACCCAATAACGTATTTGTGCAAGTCGGTGAAGCGCACCGTCAAGGGGTCGAGATCGGGATATTTTTCCGCCAGTTCGAGGGCAATATCTTCAGCGGTGTCCCAGGTGAGATCAAAGGCCATGGCTTTTCTCCGGCTCCATTCCAATTGAGTGAATTTATTTTCCGGGGCCGTGTCCTTCGGACACGTAGTTCCGGTTCCACGAGGGAATCTCCACGACAACAGTCCCTGGTTTTTCGATAACGCACTGGCATCCCAGACGCGAGTTGAGTTGCAGGTCGGCGGCCATATCAAGCCGGTCGGCTTCGTCGTCATCCATTTCATTCAGCCGGTCAGCGCCTTCCTTGACCCAAACGTGGCACGTGGTGCACGCACAGTTGCCGCCACAAGCATGGTCCAGAAAGATGCCATTGTTCAAGGCAACATCCAGAAGAGACTCGGGTTTGCCATGTTCTTTATACGGCAGCTTGCCGTGTTCGAACTCCACGGTCTTGCCTTCCGGTAAAAAAGTTACCCGCACCGTGTTGGGCCCGGGGGCGTCGGCGGTTGCTGCGCCAGTTCCTTGTGTTTTTTCTTCAGCCATAATTTGAATCCAGTTTTCTATGATCTTGTTTTACAAAACTTACTCCAGCCCAAAGCTGCGTGGGCAAGATGCCCATGCGACAGCCGGCGAGACGCCGGCGCTACATCGAGCTAATTTTCAATTTCCGCAGGCGCTATGGGATGTGGAGCGGTTGGTCCTTCGGCATCCAAATCCTGCATATCTTTCCCTTTCAGCGCGGAACCAACGGCAGAACTCATCATTAAATCAGCCAGGCGCATGGTCACGTGATTCAATTTCTCAATGGAGTCGCGCATCAACCGGTAATCCTCTCCGCCCTTGATTTGCTTCAACTCCGCTTCCGCGCTTGCGATGTCTTTACGCTCGGTCTCGCTGAGCTGGTTCCAGGCAGGATTGCGGCGTCCCTTTTCCAGCGCCAGCAGAATGGTTTCGGCTTCATTGCGCGCTTCGACGATCTGGCGCTGGCGGAAATCTTCCTCGGCGTAGTCGAATGAATCCAGGATCATCTTTTCCACCTGCTCATCGGTCAGGCCATAGGTAGGTTTGACTTCGACCTCGGACTCTTTGCCGCTGCGCTGCTCCCTTGCCGAGACATGCAGGATGCCGTTGGCGTCAATCAGGAACTTCACTTCAATGCGCGGCAGTCCGGCGGGCATCGGCGGAATGCCTTTCAGATCGAAGCGGGCCAGCGAGCGGCAATCTTTGGCCAACTCGCGCTCCCCTTGCAGGACATGGATGGCAACGTTGGTCTGGCCTTCCACACCGGTTGTGAAATGCTCAGTCGCAGACGCGGGCACGGTAGAGTTGCGGTGAATAATTTTAGCTACCACGCCGCCCAGGGCTTCAATGCCGAGCGAAAGCGGGGTCACATCCAGCAGCAGCATTTCTTCGGTAGCTTTCGAGCCACCGGCCAGGATGTTGGCCTGCACGGCGGCGCCCAGTGCTACAACTTCATCAGGATTTACTTCTGTGTGCGGCGGGCGCTTGAACAAATCCTCGACCAGCATACGCACCCGAGGGATGCGGGTTGATCCGCCCACGAGTACGACTTCATCAATTTGTTCCGCTGTAAGTTTGGCGTCAGCCAGAGCCTGCCGGCAAGGGCCGGCGGTGCGCTGCACGATAGGTTCAATCAGTTGCTCGAACTGCGTACGCGTAATTTCGCGCAGATATTTTTTGTTGCCGGGCAGTTCCACGTTGATCGTGGTTTTTTCGCGCGCGGAAAGGTCGATCTTGGCTTCAATCACCGCCTTGCGGATAGCTTGCACCGCCTCGGCATTGCGCCGCAAATCGAGTTTCATGTCGCCGGCAATATCATCCAGGGCAATGGTGATCAGCAGGTTATCAATGTCATCGCCGCCGAGATGGGTATCGCCGTTGGTGGCAATGACTTCAAATATTCCTTCATGCAATTTCAGGATGGAAATATCAAAAGTGCCGCCGCCCAGGTCATAGACGGCAACAATGCCTTCCTTCTTTTTATCCAGGCCATAGGCGAGGGAAGCAGCCGTGGGCTCGTTGACCAGGCGCAAGACTTCGAGTCCGGCAATGCGGCCGGCATCTTTCGTAGCCTGGCGCTGCGCGTCATTAAAATACGCAGGAACGGTGATGACCGCTTTGGTTACGGGCGCGCCAAAATAACGCTCCGCATTGCGCTTAAGCTGGCGCAGGATGAGCGCGGAAATTTCTGGCGGAGTAAATTCCTTGTCTCCCAACTTAATGCGCAGGACCTCGCCGGGTTTCAGGTTTTCACTCAGGCGGAAAGGGAAGAGCTTCAGTTCGTCCTGCACATCTTCCAGGCCACGCCCCATCAGGCGCTTAATGGAATAAACCGCACGCTCAGGGGTTTCGATGAGATATTTGCGGGCAGCATTGCCAACCGTAAAATCTTTTCCGTCCGGATTCAAGGCCACAACGGAGGGAAGCAGATTCGATCCATCTTCCCCAGGGATCACTACCGGCGTAGAATCGCCCATGTAAGCGACGAGAGAGTTCGTCGTGCCAAGGTCAATACCTACGATAATGTCACGTTCTTCAGCCATGAGTATATTGAGTGATTGAATCATCGGTTCATTGGGTCATTTGAAAAACAGGAGAATGACTCAGTGGCCCAATGATCCGATGATTCAGTTTTGTAATGCCTCGTTCACGTCGCGCACCAGATTACGTATATAAGAACGCCGGTTCAGCAGGTCTACCATCTGGTTACGAACCTGCAAGCGTTCAGGATCGTCGCTTGGTACACCGCGGTTGATCGCCTGGTCCCATGCGTCCCAAAGTTTCTTCAGTTCGAAATGCAGGCCCTGCAACCTGGTCTCAAAATTCTTTTTTGCGGTTTCCAGTTGCGCGATGACTTCCGGGTCCTTTTCAGCGCTCATGCGCAACTCCTGGAGCTGCATATTCAGTTCAAAAACCTCTTCCAGAAGATCAGGCGGCACGACCTGTTTCTTTTCTTCGCCGGTTTGCCGTGCGCGATCGGTCGCGGCTTTCGATTGCTCTTCAAGCTGCACACCTTCAAGCGAGAGCAGGTATTGCGTACGCGCGATAGAGTCTTTCAAAGTCCGGTAAGCATCGTTGAGCCGCGAACTTGTTTCCAGGCTCCACTCCTGCTCCTGCGGCGTGGCGCGCACAAACAGATCAGGATGCAGCTTGCGGCTCAGCCGGTAAAACTCTTTTTCAAGCGTGCTGCCATCAAGGTTCAGCTTGCGGGGCAGGCCGAAGAAGCTGAAATAATCGGCCGCAACCGGTTTCTGCACCTTGAAGCAGTGAGGGCAAAAGTGCGATCCCGCGGGAAAAAGTGTGTCGCACGACCAGCACTGCACTGTGTCCTCTGCGTTTTTTGCGGCGCTTGCGATGTGAGTTTCCGTTGCCATAAACAATTTCACCACGGTCCTGTCTGCGAGTGGCGCCAGGACGCCGTGGTGCAATTCAGGGTAACCTAAAAAAATTATGAAAACGATGAACCGCAACCGCAGGATTTACTTGCATTCGGATTGCGGAAAACAAAGCCTTGTTTCAGCAGCGTTTCTTCGTAGTCCAGTATCATGCCGTGCAGGTAGATAAACGACTTGGGATCAACGAAGACACGCACTCCATCGTAATCGTACACGCGGTCGCGTTCGCGGGGCTTGGTGTCGAAGCGGATGTTATAGGTAAGCCCCGAACATCCTCCGCCCTGCACGCCCAAGCGCAATCCGCCGCTCTCGGGCGAGATGTTTTCCTTGGCCATAGCGCTGCGGACTTTTTCCAAAGCCTTCGCCGTCACCTCGATAGTCTTCTGTGGAGGGGCGGCGTTGGCAATAGGAAGAACGGTCGTCGTATTTTCTTTTTCCGACATGGGTGTTTATCGAATATCTAAATATCTACCGGACACGACGCTTCGTCGCTTTGCCATCAGAGACGTAGCAAGCTACGTCTCTACAGGACATTTCTTCCGCGTTCCAGCGCCGCTCGTCTTAGGCTTTGGCTTCAGCTGTGGCGTGAGCCGACGTGCCGGTGGCGACGCCATTCTTCTTCTTCCAGTCGCCGATGGCCGCGCGGATGGCGTCTTCTGCCAATACCGAGCAGTGAATCTTGACCGGAGGCAGCGAGAGCTCGCGGACGATATCCGTATTCTTGATCTGCAAGGCCTCATCCACCGTCTTGCCCTTCACCCACTCGGTGGCGAGCGAAGACGAGGCGATGGCAGAGCCGCAACCGAAGGTCTTGAACTTGGCGTCTTCGATGATGTTGGTCTCCGGGTTCACCTTGATCTGAAGCTTCATGACGTCGCCGCACTCCGGTGCGCCCACCAGACCAGTGCCGACTTCAGCGCTGCTCTTGTCCATGGACCCGACGTTGCGCGGGTTCGAGTAGTGATCCAGTACCTTATCGCTATATGACATTTTCTTCTCCTGTTACTAAATTCTTTTCGTTAAAGATGCAGCTTACTGCATCTCAAAAATTAATGCGCTTCCGCCTGCCACTGTACTTTCGAAAGATCAATGCCTTCTTTCACCATCTCGTAGAGAGGCGAGAGCTCACGCAGCTTCTTGACCGTAGTTACGATGCGGTCAGCCACGTAATCAACTTCAGCTTCGGTATTGAAGCGTCCTAACCCGAAGCGAATCGAGCTGTGCGCCAAATCATCGCCGAGGCCCAGGGCCTTCAATACATAAGATGGTTCTAATGTCGCGGAGGTGCAGGCCGAACCGCTCGAAACTGCGATGTCGTTAATTCCCATCAGCAGCGATTCCCCTTCCACGTACAGAAAGCTTATGTTCAGATTGCCCGGCAGGCGATGCTCCAGTGTGCCGTTCACATAAACTTCGTCGAGCTGGCTCATGATTCTGTCTTTCAGACGGTCGCGCAATGCAGCAAGGTGGGAAGCTTCCTGGGGCATATCAGCCAATGCGATATCACACGCCTTGCCCAGACCCACGATGCCGGGAACGTTCAGTGTGCCGGAGCGCATGCCACGCTCGTGGCCGCCGCCGTCAATGATGGCGGAAATCTGTACGCGCGGATTCTTGCGCCGGACATATAATGCGCCCACACCTTTGGGGCCATACATCTTGTGCGCCGAGATGGACATCAGGTCAATGTTTTGTTTGTTGACATCCACCGGCACCTTGCCGATGGCCTGAGTTGCGTCGCTATGGAACAGGACGCCTTTCTCGCGGCAGATTTTGCCGATCTCAGCAACCGGTTGCAGAACACCGATTTCATTGTTGGCATACATGATGGTGACCAGGATGGTCTTGTCGTCAATGGCGCGCTTGAGATCTTCCAGATCAATCAATCCATCTCTGCCGACGGGGAGGTAGGTCACACGGTAACCGTATTTCTCCAGGCGTTTACAGGTATCGAGCACGGCTTTGTGCTCGGTGGCAGCGGTGATGATGTGGTTGCCTTTTTCCTTGTACATCTCGGCGACGCCCTTGATGGCGAGGTTGTCGCTCTCGGTGGCGCCGGAGGTGAAAATGATCTCCTTCGCAGTCGCGCCTACCAGCTTGGCAATGCGTTCACGGGCTGTTTCAACGGCTTCTTCGGCCAGCCAGCCAAATTCATGGTTGCGCGAAGCTGCGTTGCCAAACCTGCCGGTAAAGTAGGGCATCATCTCCTCGAGCACGCGAGGATCCACCGGCGTTGTGGCGTGATTATCCATATAAATCGGAAGCTTCACGCCCGCGGGAAGTTTAGAGTTTCCATTTTCCGTGTTCATACAATTTCTCCCAATCCAAGATCTTTTCAGGTCAGCCGAACCAGTTCGGCAGCGCCCGTTTTTTCACTGTGCTCTTCGCATTCCTCGTCGGAATCGAGGGCCATATCGGCAATTTTCATGCGGGTCAGCACTCGTTCAATACTCTCGCTCACCTTGCGCAACGGCTCGCGGACGGTGCACCGCGAACTCTGACCGCAATCGCGAAGGCTGCCATAGCACGACGTCATGAACAGCGGTCCGTCAATGGCCTTAATGACGTCTAATGCGGAAATCTGTCGCGCATCACGCGCCAGAACATAACCGCCATTGGTGCCGTGATGCGAACTCAGCAGCCCGGCTTTCACCAAGCGCTGTAGAATCTTTGCCAGCGCTTCCTGCGGGATGCCGTAAGCATCGGCCATGTCCTTCGCACTGCAATGGCCTCCGTGGCCTGCCAGGTGCCGCATGGCGATCAAACCGTAATCAGCTTTTTTTGTGAGCTTCAGCATCCGCCAAGGCCTTTGCCTTGATACCCGACCAAATCAGTCGTATATCATTTTAGATGCTTGGGTCGGGAAAAAGCAACTAGAAGCAGCCAACCGCACAATTTTTACAGCCAAAGGTAAATATCTTCCGCTCAACAGTTTATGTGGACTCGATGTAATTCGCCAGGCGATTCCGCTGGAAATCAGGGCAAGATGTAAGGTTAACGGACTGCATAGTAACATATTGATTACTAGACGCTCATGTTTTCTGTTTGCCACGGCCAGATTAAGGCGTATGCTGGATTGCTTTTTAGGATTACTTGGATAGTCTGATGCTAGTGCACAGCCCCTACATTCGGGTCACGGGTCGAACCCTATTCAGAATAGCTGTGTTAAGCCTTGTGCTGCTGGGTGCGAGCTTTCCGGTCCAGCCTGTAAAAGCCGCAGGCATAACTGCCGGTCGTTCGAGTGAAACAGAACAAATTCGTCCTCCTGAAAAAACAGATGCGATTGCCTCTCGCGTGCAGGCAAGAATCGAGCCGACGTACAAGATCCAAGTCGGGTTGAGCAGTGAAATCTATCCTGTCTTCGCCAATCAAGCTTCATTGCAAAAACACGAGGAGCGCTCCTGGGGAACGGTGAGCGTTACCATTACCAACTCCACGGATGCGCCCTTACAGAATCGCGTGGCTGTACAAGTCCCAGGATGGAGCGATCAGGAAATTCAAATCGCCGAGATGGGTGCAGGGCAATCGCGCACACTGCTCTTTGCTCCCACGTTTCTGCCGCGTCTCTTTCAGAACCGGGAGCTGACCGCCGCAACCGTCGCAGTCACTGTGAGCGATGCCGCAGGACGCACAGTGTTCTCCGAAACTGTGCCGGCACACTTGCGGGCGGTGAATGATCTCTACTGGGGTGAAGGTTTCAAATTTGCTCCTTACATCGCCTCGTGGATCACCCCGCATGATTCGCAAGTAGAGATGGTATTGGGCCGTGCCAAGGAGTTTGCCCCTCTGCGCCGCTTGCCGGGTTACGAAGAATGGAAAGATACCGCCAGTCAGGAAAGATCAACTCTGATTCAGGCACGCGCCATCTATCGGGCCGTGCAGGCGTTGGGCGTTTCTTACGTTAAAAGCTCTCTTACGTTCGGAGGGAACAAGAGCATGAGCGAGCGGATTCGCATGCCGAACGAGTCTCTGCGTTCCCGCTCCGCGAATTGCATTGATGGGGTGGTGTTGTACGCATCCTTGTTTGAGAATCTCGGAATGGAGCCTGCCGTGGTCTTGGTTCCGGGACATGCCTATCTGGGAGTGCGCACCGCCCGAAATTCCGAGCGCTACCTCTATTTTGATACAGCGCTTACGGGCCGCGCCGATTTTGAAACCGCCGTGACCGCGGCCGAGCGCGGCATGGATCGTACCCCCGAATCGCAAATCAGCATGATTCGCATTGAAGAAGCGCGCCGCGCCGGCATCTTTCCCATGCCCGAGTCACAATACGATGATGCAGCCGCGGAGAGCACCGCTCTGCACGCACACAGACATTCCGCTTCAAAAAACGGGACGACCATCCTTTCACAATAAGTCCTCGAGCTTCCGGCCCATCTGACAACTTTTCCCGCCAGAAATCGTCTCTATACTGTTGCCAATAATTTTCTTTGTTAGCCCCTTGACACTGGGTTCGGCAGAGGTAAAAATGAGCGAAATTCCATCACTTGCCGGTATCGCGGGACTTGCCCCATGAATCTGGGTTCTTCAAACCGGCAATGAGTTAAGAATTTATGAGCACGGTTCCAAGAACATCAGGTTCTTCCATTCCCTCCAAGAAGGCAGCCGATAGCAAACCAGCCTCGGCTCCGGCTCCACAGAAGCGCGCAACCCCATGCTTACATCCTAAAGTGCAGGTGGTTTCGCGCGATGAAGACGCGGAATACGTCGAATGCCTGGAGTGCCGCGAGGTGTTCGAATCCAGCGAATTTCAGGATATGGCTATCGAAGAAAAAATCGAAGAAAAGAACAACAGCGAAACAGAATAAAGCCTGGAGCCTCTCCTGCATGGTGCGCAGCGGCACCCGGGGCTTACTTTGTCTGAAATGTTACTTTCGTAACGGTTACTTCGGTAATCATCGTTTCTCCTCAAGCGACGTTATAATCTTCTCAATCGTCCCGGGGAAGCAGTGAGAGGTATTTCATGAAAAGCCACAATGCTTTAGTGGTAGATGACTCCATGCTTATCCGGCACACAGTTTGCCGCTATCTGGAAGAGCGTGGATTCCACGTAGAGTCTGCCTGCAACGGAGAAGAGGCGCTCGCCAAGTTGAAGGATTTCGAGCCGGAAATTATTTTTACAGACCTTTCCATGCCGAGAATGAACGGCGTGGAGTTTCTCACCGTGCTTAAGAACAAACCCGAAACAGCGTGTATCCCAACCGTGATTCTTGCCGGAAAGAGCAGCACCAATCCTTCTACCGCAGAACACCTGGCCAATTACGTTATGTTTAAGGATATTGACATCGAGGTGCAGCTTCGCAATGCCATGATCCAAGTGCTGGGTACAGATGTCGCGCCGGTTGAGGCTGAGAAAGTCAGAGTTCATTAGAACAGTTTTGCCCTAGCCGCAGACTGGCCTCGGCAGAAAATTCAGGGTCGGCAAATTCTCCAGCCAAAAATTTAGGATACGCCGCGGCAGCGATCATAGCGGCGTTATCGGTCGAAAGAGGCCGGGAGGGGAAATAAACCCGCAGGCCTTTTTGCCCAGCCTGCTGTTCAAAACGGGCGCGCAGCTCACTGTTAGCAGCAACCCCTCCGGTGATGAAGAGGGTTGCAGCATTAAACTGCTCGGCAGCCTTGAGCGTCTTTCCTACCAAGTCATCCACGACGGCCCGCTGAAATGAGGCAACCAGGTCCAGGGTCTTTTTGTCGCAGAGAGCAAGAACATCTTCGAGACTAGGCTTAGGATTGTGCGCGAGCTTCTGCTGGCGGTCCTTGCAGCTTTTCTTCATGTCATTCAATTCAACGTAGCGAAGCACGGCTGTCTTGATTCCGCTGAAAGAAAAATCAATGAATGCCTCGCCATCGTGCTCCGGGGCGTTGCGGTCCTTGCCTTTGATCTGCGCAGGCATAAACTTCACGGCTTTGGGGTTGCCATGTTTGGCCAGCCGGTCAATGATGGGCCCGCCGGGGTATCCTAAGCCCAGCAACTTGGCGACTTTATCGTAAGCTTCGCCGGCGGCGTCATCGCGGGTGCGTCCTACGTTTTTATATGTCCAGTTAAATGAATTTGCAGTGTGCGCTTTCTGGTTGGCCAGGTACAAGTGCGTGTGTCCGCCTGAGACCACCAGTGCCAGCACAGGAAAAGGAAAATTGCGATTGCCGCGCTGCCGCTCTTCCAGCAATACGGCATGGATGTGTCCTTCAAGGTGGTTCACGGCAATGAGCGGCTTCTCCAGAGAAAAAGCCAGCGCCTTGGCATAAGTCACGCCCACCAGCAATGCACCCGCCAGACCTGGACCTTGAGTGACCGCGATGGCATCAATACTCTTATAGCTCTGCCCGGCTTCTTCCAACGCGCGCCGGACCACGGGAACTATGCCACGCAAATGCTCGCGCGATGCCAACTCAGGAACCACGCCACCATAGGGCTGATGCGTGGCGAATTGCGAGAGCACGACGTTCGATTCCATGTGCTCACCCGAGCGCACCACGGCGGCCGCGGTCTCGTCGCACGAGCTCTCAATACCGAGGATGAAGACATCGGCCATAGCTATATATTATGAAATAAGCCTGCCGTCATATGGGCAGGGGATTTATAGCCATTGTTTCGGATAAACAAAATCGTAAATCGTACTTCATAAATCGTAAATCCACGACATGTCCACTCAGCAAAGATCGGCGGTTGAAATTATACGCACCCTGCGCGAACGCGGCTTCCAGGCGTATCTCGTGGGCGGATGCGTGCGCGATCTGCTGCTAGAACGCGAGCCCGCCGATTACGACGTTGCCACCGACGCGACTCCTGATCAGGTCATGTCTGTTTTCCCCAAGACCTACGCTGTGGGGGCACAGTTTGGCGTTGTGCTCGTCGCAAGCGAAAACCAGGAGCGAGAAGCTGACAACTGCACAGAAGTTGCTACTTTTCGCAATGACGGAATCTACAGCGATGGCCGCCATCCCGATGAAGTGCGTTACACCAAGACGCCGCAGGAAGACGTGCAGCGGCGCGACTTCACCATCAATGGATTGCTGCTCGATCCGCTGGAGAACAACAAAGTCCTCGATTTCGTAGGCGGGCAAGACGACTTGAAAGCCGGCATCATTCGCACCATCGGGGATGCGGAGCGGCGCTTTACCGAAGACAAGCTGCGCATGTTACGTGCGGTACGATTTGCAGCGCGCTTCGGCTACGGCATTGAAGCCAGGACGATGCACGCTGTCAAAAGGCTGGCAGGATCCATCCACGACGTCAGCCGTGAGCGGGTGCGTGATGAACTGACGAAGATGCTCACCGAAGGCCACGCGCGGCGCGCCTTTGAATTGCTGGATGAGTCGGGGTTGCTGCCCGAAGTGCTGCCTGAGATCGCAAAGATGAAGGGCGTCGAGCAGCCTCCACAATTCCATCCCGAAGGAGACGTGTGGGTGCACACCCTGATGCTGCTGGAGTCGCTGGCCCCCAACTGCTCGCCCACGCTGGCCTGGGGCGCGTTGCTGCATGATGTGGGCAAGCCCCCAACGTTTCGCGTGGCTCCTGATCGCATCCGCTTCGACAATCACGCCGAGGTCGGCACCAGGATGGCGGAAGAAATTTGCCGGCGGATGCGCTTCTCGAATGAGGAAACCGAGAAAATCATGGAGCTGGTGAGCAATCACATGCGCTTCCCCGAAGTTACGCGCATGCGGGAATCGACGCTCAAACGCTTCCTGCGCATGCCCAATTTTGGGGAACACCTTGAGCTGCACCGCATAGATTGCGGCGCCAGCCACCGCGACCTCGCGCTCTATGACTTCGTAAATGAAAAATTGCGTGCTCTGCCCGAGGAGCAGATTCGCCCTAAGCCTCTCATCACCGGAGATGACCTCATCGCCAGTGGTTATCAGCCCGGGCCACGTTTCAAAGAAATTCTCTCCGCGTGTGAAGATGCACAACTGGAAGGGCATGTTCAGGACAAGCCGCACGCGCTGGAATGGGTGAAAGAACACTTTCCAGTAAACCAGGAAAAAGTTAGCGGTTCGTCGTAGCGCCGGCGTCTCGCCGGCTGTCGCGCGGGCATCTTGCCCCGCAGCTCTACGCTGGAGCGCTCAGAAATGAAACATTCGCTACGCAACACGCATCCAGAAGGCGCGCACCCATCGGGTCACAAAATATGCGAGCGACACAAAACATAGAACGAGCAGCAACATCCGCAAGTGCCCTGCGGTTGGCGCAGAAATTCCGATGCCGGTTACAAGCGCAATATAGGCTGCCAGGCACATAGGACATTTGGGCAACAGAATCAGCAATACTCCCGGCCCCATCCAGCCGAAGAAATCAAAGCTGCGCCGCCCGAGCGACGACGGATGCGAACTGCTCTCCGTCGCCGCCGGTCTCAGATTGCAACAACTGCGGGCGCTCATGAGCGGCTCTCTCCTGAGCAGCAAGAGCCGGCCGACTGCTTGACGTGCTCGTATTTGTCATGATGGCGGACCCACTCCATTCCATAGGCTAGGCCTTCTTCATCGCGTCCTTTGGGCGTCATATCGAGATAGTTATAAGCGCCCAGCAGGATATCGACTCCGCGTCCGTACGTGGAATACGTGTGGAAAAGATTGCCGGACGGGTCCTTGTAGAACACGCTCACGCCTGGCGCTTCATCGCTGGGGAATTTGTTCATGCCATAGTTGTAGTAGACCGTGCCCTTCGTCATCTCGTCTTTGCTGAACGAAACGTGGAAGTCACGATTGAAATCGTTCCCAAACGATGACACCCATTGGAAGCTCCAGCCCATGCGCTTCTGAAAGGGCTGCAATTTTTCCAGAGGCGCTCTCGACACCGCCACCATGGAAACATCGCGCGCATTGAGATGTATGATGAAGCTGTTGAAGTGATCGGCCTCGAACGAGCAGCTCTTGCATCCCTCCTGCCACTCTGGACCGAACATGAAGTGATAGATGATCAGTTGGCTGCGTCCTTCGAACAGGTCAGTAAGCGTTGTTTTGCCCCTGGGGCCGTCGAAGACGTAATTCTTGTCGATCTTGACCCAGGGCAACTCGCGCCGCTGCCGGCTGATCTCATCGTGTTGCCGCGTGAGTTCCTTCTCTTTGCGGAGCAGCTCTTTACGGGTTGCAATCCATTCTTCCTGGGAAACAACTTTATGGTTTTGTGTTTCTGTGCCGATGACTAATGTTGCCATGTTCATTCTCCTATTTGTGTTTTTGTTTTAGTTCACGAAATCACTAAGTAACTTTAAAAGTGTCATCCTGAGCCGCAGGCGAAGGATCTCCGATGGAGCCTGGAACCATGCACGGCTTAAATCGGAGCTTCCTGGATTTTTCACTCGCTCATCTCATTTCTGCCTGCGCGAGCCCGCCCGCTTGCCCGATGCTTCTTCCTCCTCGACCTTTTCTTTGATCCGCAGCAACTGGCTCGACCAGAGGTCTTCGAACGGAGTGACCCAGCGCTCATAGATCTGCCGAAGCGGAGTAACATTCAGCGAGTTCACTCGCTGCCTTCCCGACTCCTGGGTGTGTACTAACTGGGCTTCGCGCAGGACATCCAGATGTTTCATCACGCCGAAGCGCGACAGATGAAGGAAGGCTTCTACAATCTCGGTCGTCGTACACGATTTCTGCCGCAGAAGATCGAGGATCGCCCGCCGCGTCGGGTCTGAGAGCGCCTTCCACACCGGGTCCAGCTTGTCGTTCACGACAGAAGAGATCGCAGGCACGTTGCTACTCGCAGTCCTTCTTCAGACTGCTAAGGATGTGGTTCCAGCCTGTGCTCACGCCCTTGCGGTGCTCCGGATCAATCATGCCCAGTGCGCGGTGACGCAGCGTGACCTTGCTGCCTCCCGAAATCTCCTCGATCTTTACCTCGACGTGATTGTTGGCGGGATACGACATGAACATCGGGCCGCTCAGCTCCAGCAGGCTCGGAGGCTTGATCACCTGCACGACCCCCCAAAAATGTCCGACTCCGTTGCCGCGGTCACGGTACCAGCGCCCGCCGGGCTTGGCTTCCAGCAGCAACTGCATCGGCACACCATCGGGCCTGGTGTTGCGCTTCCCAAAGTGCTCCAGCATCATGGGGAATACTTTCTCTGGAGCAGCTTTGATTTCGATGTGCTGCACCACGTCAAGTGTGAGGTCCTCTAATTTCATTTTTTGTTTCTCCTTCCAAGAGAATAATTATTACGTGAGTAAATAGTAACGTGACTTTGCAGTCACGTCAAGTCAAAAACAAGAAAAATTTTGAGAGCGGAAGTCTGTTAGTCATTCAACTGCAATAGTCCGCTGGATCTCTGTACACGCAGTGATTCCGCGCAATCAGTTTCCTCCGCGTCTCCGCGGTATAGAGATTTCGGTACTGGGTCAGTTTCGGAAAGGAGATCTGCAGCGGCAAGGGGTTGTTTTCGACCACCGCTATCAGCGGGGAGCAATCGCGATCACTTCCCATAAGCCGACTTCGCGTTACTAATCTCCTGATAGCGGGACCATACATTCCGGATTGCCGACAACCCCTTAGTCTCAGTACACTTGTTTTTTTGATTTACGCACTGGTTCTTACCAACGACTGGATTGGCGAGCGGCTACGCTTGAGGGTCGGATGAAGATGACTGCCAATGCCGACAGTGGACGCTTCCAGAGCGATGCGCACAAGTATGCCGCCTACCTTGAGACGCCCGAGGGCCGGTTGCGATCTGACTTGTCCTTTGCCAACCTGCAAGATTTTCTTCTCCTGCAGGCCCCCCTGCGGGCCAAAGATTCGTTGTGTGCGCTGGATGTCGGGTGCGGCACAGGAGCTACGGGGGTTCGCCTGGCGCGTCTTGGCATGCAGGTTACGCTGCTGGATTCGTCTCCGGCGATGCTGGATATCGCGAAACGCACAGCACAGGAAGCAGGAGTTACGGACAAAGCCGTACTGCAACATGGGGACGCTACGCGCTTGACGAACTTCTTCCACACTGCATCGTTCGATGTAATTCTGTGCCACAACGTACTGGAATATCTCGACGACCCGGTTGCTGTGTTGTGCGCCGCGGCTCGCGCCTTGCGGGATTCATCAGCGATACTGTCAGTCCTGGTGCGGAACCGGGCCGGCGAGGTATTCAAAGCTGCCATCCAGGCAGGCGATTTGGCGGTTGCGGAAAATAACCTCACCGCCGAGTGGGGCGAAGAGTCTTTGTACGGAGGCCGCGTACGACTATTTACGTCTGATAGCCTGCAAGCCATGCTGAAAGCGGCGTCGCTGGCAGTGATTGCCGAGCGGGGTGTACGCGTCCTTGCGGACTACTTGCCGTCGCGGATTTCTCGCAGCGCCGAGTATGCGCGGATTCTTGAGCTGGAGCGCAAACTGAGCAGCCGGCCAGAGTATGCCGCAGTCGCGCGCTACACACAATGCTTCGCACGTTTGCCTTGATGGAGAATGGTCCATGAATAACCTCGCCGGCAAACCTTCATCCATCCCATCCGGCGCGAGGGCGACTGATGCCACGATTTCCCTTGGCCTCGGGCTCACCAACGAATGTAACCTCTCCTGCGCCTTCTGCTACCGGGATCCAACCCGCACTGATCGCCTCTCTCTCGATCAGGTGAAGTCGGTGATGGAACGGCTGCCGGTCCGTTCGGTGAATCTGGGAACCGGTGAGAACGGCATGCATCCGGACTTTAAAGCGATTCTGGCGTACCTGCGCAATAAACCCATCAAGCTTACGATCACCTCCAACGGCCATAGTGTTGCTGTGTTGGAAGACAACGAGTTGCGCGCCTTTCACGATATTGAGTTTTCTCTCGATTACCCGACGCAGGCGGAACAGGATGCACAGCGCGGAAACGGCAATTGGGAGCTGATCCACCGGCAAGCAGAACGTTGCGTGAGGCTCGGCGTGCCCGTAACCATCATCGCGGTCATGATGAAGGCGAACCACCTGCGTCTGGCGGAGGTCGCGCGAGTAGCCAAACAGTTTGACGCTCCTCTGCGTGTGAACGTGTACCAGGCGGTGCGGTCCGACATCTATGCGTTGTCCTACGGAGAGTATTGGGAGGGGTTCCGGCGTCTCTTTGCGGAAACGGACGTGATCGCCATTGGCGAGCCGCTGGTTCGCGCGATGGCGGGCCTCCCCCCGCTCCAGGGAGGATGTGGCGTAAGCACCGTGAGGGTTACGCCGCGCGCCACGACACAGCCCTGCGTTTATTGGCCAGGATCGGGGGAGCCGTTGTCGGATTTGATCTCGATGGGGCTCGACATTCTAGACTCCGCGCCCTTCGACCAAGCCCGCACGCTTCCCGATGCGTGCCAGCCTTGTGAGTTCCGGGACGCATGCCATGGTGGCTGTGCCGGACGACGACGTTTGCAAGGCGCGCTGCTGCAGCCAGACTGCTATTGTCCGATCATTCGCGGCGAGCGTCCGAGCCTGAAGATTCGCATGGCCGCCACCCGCGATCTGCCCAAGCTAAGCAGCTCCTGCACCACCGTAGTGATTGCCAGGGAGGCTGATTCATGAAGAACGACATCAATTCCCGAAATGAGCCAGCCCTCTGTTTATTTTGCGCCTCGTCTTACTTCGCGTCCATCCAGGCGTCTGATCCCGCCAGCTTGACGGCCACGTCCGAAAGAAAGAGGTGCAGCGGCTTGCCGTCGGCCGTTCCATGATGGTCCGTTGAGATGAGCAGAGGACCGGCCTTCTTGTAGCCCGCCCATGTAGCGACGACGACACTCGGTTTCTGGGATCCCCCGCGGTGGTAGATGAATTCCTGGACTCGGTTGTCTTTGCCGACGTAGAGCTCCCAAGTGTCGCCGGGCGTGTAGCCGCCGGCCTCGGAAGGATATTTCACCACGACCTGCTCGGCAGATCCCTTCCCCATCGGAAGTTTATGCATACCTCCATCCGTCACGGTGGCGCTGGTGTCCCAATAGGCATGGAAGGGGAACAGAAGCCAATAATTATCGTTGTTGAAACCCGGATCGATTTGGTTCTTCACGTTGTCAGGCTGGCTGCTGAGCTGAGAGCGCAGGTACGTAACCTTCACCGGCTTGCCATCTTTATCTTTTCCCTCATAGGAGACCTTGCCGGTCTTGGGTTCCCAAACCCACGTACGGGAGAGATTCACTCCGGGGAATTGTAAGTTGAAGGTGTAGCGGATCGCATCGACTTGCCCGAACGAATCGAGGCCATACGTTTTGGCGACCTGTTCGAGAATTGGCGGGCGCTTCTGCGCCCAGGAAGTTGCAGCAAGGACCAGCACTCCGCAAAGCAGAAGACCCATAATGGTTAAACGGCGGGCATTTCTCATAGAGTTCGCTCCTCGGTGAAATTGAAACAGATGTTGTGTTGGATGACAGTTAAAAGCTTCGGGATATGCACGAGGGCACGTCGGCACAGTACCCTTTAACCATGCCAGCCACTCACACCTCTGGCTAGGTTGGCCGATATTATACAGCACACTCCGGGTGATTTTGTTCGCGCATGCTCATGCGGCCACACTGGTTATGTCACAGAAGTTTGCAGACCGCATTCGCAAAGGGCGCCTACTCCGTTGAGCATCGCGTTACCGCCGGTCGTGTGAACCGGCGAAAGGCGATAATTGCAGCGGCCGCTGCCACGGATCCGTATTCCAGCAGCATAATCCAGCCCGGAACCAGCCACGGCCGACCAATCGTGCGCAAATGCCAAACGTAGTAAGTTGGGATGATGCTAACTGTCCAGATGATGATCGGCACAGTCGAAGCCGACCGCACAAACGGCAACAACCAGAGAAGGTACCATGGATATACGACCGGCGCGCATAGAAGCGATGCTGCCATGGGCCATGCAAATGCGTCTGAAGACGATTCCGGGGCCTTGCTTCTCAGCCAGATTGCGGTAAGAAAGCCGACGAGCACTGCCAGCGCAACTACAAGCTGCGGAGCCGCCACTCGCTCGAGCATTGCAAATACCGGATCATTAAAGCGGAAACTGTGCACGTAAGTGCCGAGCGAGCCGATCGGAATCCGCCCGTGGTTGAGAAATGGTACGTATAGAAGTCCGACCACGACTGCCGCCAGCGCGCCGTCGCGCATACGAACACGCTTCCAGTAGAGTGGCAGCAATACAATCGGGAGCAATTTCACTGCAACCGCCAGCCCAAATGCCAGGGCTGCAAGCGCACGCCAGCGCCGTCCCAGCGCGGCGACAGATACCAACAGCAGCAGCGCGCCGACAATATCGATATGACCACTGCCGGCCACTTCCGTCGCCACGAGTGGATGCCAGGCATAAGCCAGAACCCAATGCGCTGATTGCCCACTACTACGCAAGACATCGAGCAAGACGAGAACAATTGCGAAATCGCAGACCACAAATGCTACTTTCAACGCAAAGATAGACTCATGAATCGCCGTTACGGCGCGGAAGAAAAGCTGAGCGCCCGGTGGATATGGGCTCGGTACATCCGGGTTGTTCAGCGTGCGGGTCTCGGGTGTATGCAACGTGGCGAGCGCAGGATCGCTGGGAACGAGAATATAAGGGTTATAGCCGAGCCGCTGCACGCGGCCATCCCAGACATATCGGTGAATGTCATCATCTAAACCCGGCTGCATCAGGAGAAATGGAATATGCCACAGCGCAGCCAGCACCAGCCCGATAACGATGACGCGCCGCGGAAATCTTGGTGTGGAGAAGAACTCGCGCATAGCGAGCAGGTACGCGATGCCGGCAACGGCCAGCGGAATCATGAAGGAGGGTCCGCCCATGCTGCTGAAATTGCGTGAGCAGATTGTCAGCGACACAAGCAAGATGCCGCCGAGCCCATAGAGCCTGTGGGATGGCGTGAGCTTCACAGGTCTCCCGTGCCCGGCCGCAACTGTGCCACCGCCTGTTCCCACTGTTTCAGCCAGACCGCGGTTCGTGGCGCCCTGGCCGGAGCGAGCCGCAATTCCGCGGCCAGCCGAGTTAAGTCGCCCTCCACGTCGATGTCGTAGAAGGGATCCGTGAAACCGACGGAAAGCTGTAGTCCGCGAGCGCGCGCCAGCAAGGCCTCAAGCGCGCTCGTAGTGCCCATGCCGTCGCCATGGAAAAGCGCTGGATGGGCGGCCTTGGCCCCTACGAGATAGTAGCCGCCATCATGTGTCGGTCCAACAACCAGGTCGTGCCCGGTGAGCGTCTCGAACGCGCTTTCAAGAACTGAAGCCGGCAGATGCGGGCTGTCGCTGTTGAAGGCAACGACGCCTTGCCGGCCAGACGCTGCGAAGTGTGCAAACACCGAGGTCAGGCCAGCCGCAAGGCCTTGCCCTTTCTGCGCTACGACATCCACCACACCTCGCGCCAACCGCGTGAGCTCTTCGACATCCGAAGCAGGGCACATAATGGCAACCTCCACAGTACCCAACGAGCGCGCTAGTGCCATTGTGTCATCCAAAAGGCAGCAATAGAGCTCGGTGACCGCTTCAACTGGAAGGCTCTGAGCTAAACGGGTCTTGACCATGCCCGGCCTGGGTGCTTTTGCCATGACAACCAGCCTGCGGTCCCTTTTGGACGAATGTGCTGTAACTTTGCTGGAGGATTCCATAGGAGGTCGCTTTGGCAAGACTCACGCTGGCCGTGGCACTCCGGCCCTTCGATGCCGGAAATAATAGCGCACGATCAGGCTGAGGATGAACCACGCCGCCCCCACAGTGCCCTTCAGCGTACCGCTGATCTTCGACTTCCCAATGCGCGGATAATAACTGACCGGCACCTCAACGATGCGGAATCCCGCAAGCGTTCCTTTTAGAATCATTTCAACCGCCCAGCCGTAGGTGTTCTCCTGGAGCTCAAGCCGGCGAAGGACATCTGCTCGACCGGCGCGGAACGGCCCGAGGTCACTGATCCTCACGCCGTACAGAAGCCTGATCAGGCTGGCCGCGAGGCGATTTCCAAACGCCTGATGCCACGGCAACGCCCCGGGAATGCGCTGCTCGCCGAGGCGAGAACCGAGTGTGATATCGGCACGGCCGTCAATGATCGGAGTCAAGAGAAGTGGCAGCTCACCTGGTCGATCGCTGTAATCGCCATCGAGGAACACTACAACGTCGGGGCTGTTTGCAGCAGCCAGTCCGGTCAAACAGGCGCGACCGTATCCGCGACGAGGTTCGTGGATGACGCGGGCGCCCATCTTTGAGGCGATCTCGGGAGTCCCGTCAGTTGAATTGCTGTCTACAACCAGAACCTCAGTGACAATATCGGCCGGGAGATCAGCTAAGACGCGGCCGATGGACTGCGCTTCGTTGTGCGTAGGAATGACCACCGACACGCGCGCTTGATCCTGGCTCAAGTCACCACCATGGGGAGGACGGCCGGCGTCGCGCTAGCAAGGCGTCGACGCCCCACGCTCGACCGGCCCGCCCCACCGCGAGCCCAAGCGATGCGAGCACCGGAACCAGCAGCTCCCAAATCCACGACGTGCCCCACTCCGAGATCCAAAGACTGCCCAGGAACAGAAATGCTACAAGGGCAGCCGGGCGCGTCAGCAGACCGAGGACAAGCAGGATCCCGAGAGAGATCTCGGTCATTGCCTGCATAGGAGCCGCCATCGCGGCGTGACTTGCTGCCAATCCCATGACTGCCTTCCACGCGGCCGGTGAGTGACTCGCCTTGATGTAATAGTTGATGAGGCTTGAGTATCCCGCTTGCGTGTAGAGACCCTTTCCCAGATTTTCGAAAAAGACCCACACAAACATTGCGCCGATCGTGACACGAACCATTGCCAACCCATTAGCCGCGGGCAGTTGGTTGGTCACATTTTGCGTTGGGCTTGCGTTCGTCATCATCGTGAACCTCGTATCCAATGGATGCCGTGCCGGTTTGCGACGGGAAGAGAAGAACTGGACATTTTAAGCGGTTCTTCCTGTTCTTGCTAGTGGTGACCCAGTAGCAGAGATTCCCCAAAGGTGGGTGAAAGAACGCTTTCCGGTAGAATCTAAAGATTAAGGATCGTTATGCAGCCGATGCGCACAGGTTTGGAAAAAATTATTCTCGAGGCACTGCAGCACACGCCCCCGCAGGAGGCCCCGGTGCTAGCCTGGCCGTTTGCCTGCGGTCCAGCGGTTGCGAACAAGACGAGACCGCTGAGCTTTGCAGACGGCATCCTGACCATCGAAGTGGCAGACGCCAACTGGCGCGCGCAATTGATGGATATGGCCCCGCAATTTCTGGGGCGCATCAATCAACTTGTTTCCCTTAAAGTGGAACGTTTGCGCTTCATCGTTCCCACTGGAAAATAAACTGGACTGATTATGAAAGTTACGGAAAAAGATGTCACCACAGTCGCCGATCTTGCCAATCTGGAGCTGACCCCCGCCGAGCGGGAGCGCATGGTCAAGGATCTCAACTCAATCCTGGGATACATTGACCTGCTCAACGAACTTGATACCGCGAGCGTTCCTCCCATGGCGCAAACTGCAGACCGCTTTGGCATTGATGCCGGCAAAACCGGCAGCGAACGCTTTCTCTACGCTATGCGCCCGGATACGCAGAGGCCTTCGCTCCCGCGCGAGGCGGCGCTGGCCAACGCGCCCGATTCTGACGGAAAATTTTTCAAAGTGCCGAAGGTGATTGAGCGCTAGTTTCCCAAAGGAGGAACCCCGTATGAGCAAGAGAGAAAAAGAACTGGTAGTTCCGCCCGCAGCCAAGTCCGACGCCAGCTCCCAGGAGATGCTGAGGGCCTGGATTGCAGACGGCGGCCTGCATTGCACGCTCTCTATCGGCGCCTGGGGAGACAAGGAAACCATTGGCTGGGGGATTTTGCTGACGGATGTGGTCCGTCACGTTGCCGATGCGTTGCACCAACAGGAAGGCATGGATCCCGACGATACCATCAAGCAAATACGGGCAGTCTTCAACAAAGAACTGGATGCACCCACGGCAGATGCCAAGGGCAACTTTATAACTCACTGAATTCGTCATTCATTATGGATTTGAACCTTCTTACCGTCGCTTCCACGCGCACCGCCATCGCCGAGCGCAGTCTTACAGCTACGCAACTGGCAGAGAGTTTTTACAAAAAGATCGAAGCCGAAGATAGCGAGATCAACGCCTACCTGACGCTCTCGAAAGAACGCGCCCTGGCGCAGGCGGGCCGCATTGATACGCTCGCCGGCAAAGGGGACCCGTTGCCTCCTCTGGCTGGAGTTCCAGTGGCGATTAAAGACGTCATGGTGACGCGCGGTGTACGCAGTACCGCAGGGTCGAAAATTTTAGGAAACTATATTCCTCCCTACGACAGCACGGCTGTGGCGCGGTTGGAAGAAGCCGGGGCCGTAATTCTGGGCAAGACCAATTGCGATGAGTTTGCCATGGGCTCTTCCACGGAAAATTCGGCTTACGGTCCGGTGCGCAATCCGCGCGATAAGAGCCGTGTTCCCGGCGGATCGTCGGGAGGCTCAGCCGCATGTGTGGCCGCCGGTACTGCTGTGGCGGCGCTGGGGTCCGATACTGGTGGTTCCATCCGCCAGCCTGCAGCTTTTTGCGGTGTGGTGGGGGTCGTGCCGACCTACGGACGAGTTTCGCGCTATGGTTTGATCGCGTTTGCTTCTTCGCTTGACCACATCGGCCCGCTCACAAAAACCGTGAAAGACTCAGCGCTCATTTTGCGCTCCATCGCAGGGCGTGATCCGCTGGATTCAACTTCTACCGAAGTGCCGGTCCCCGATTACGTCGCCGAGATTGAAAAACCGGTGCGCGGTTTGAAAATTGGAATTCCCAAGGAGTATTTTGCCGAGGGGCTTGATCCCGAAGTTCGCGCCGCGGTGGAAACCGCAATTGCCAAGCTGGAAGAAGCGGGATGCAAAGCCGTACCCATTTCGCTTCCGCACACACCCTATGCGGTTCCTACGTATTACCTCGTGGCCACCGCAGAGGCTTCTTCCAATCTCGCCCGCTTCGATGGCGTGCGCTATGCCTACCGCAGCAAGACTGCCAAGAGTCTGTCGCAGATGTACCGCAGCACGCGCGACGAGGGCTTTGGCGCAGAAGTCAAGCGGCGCATCATGCTGGGCACCTACGCGCTGAGTGCCGGATATTACGATGCCTATTACTTAAAAGCCCAGAAGGTCCGCACTCTACTTACACGCGACTTTGAAAATGCATTTCAGAGCGTGGACGCCATCGTAACCCCCACCACTCCCACACCTGCCTTCAAATTGGGAGAGAAAACCGACGATCCGCTGGCCATGTACCTGGCCGATATCTACACGGTTACGGCGGACCTGGTTGGAATTCCGGGAATCTCAGTGCCTTGCGGAAAGTCGAAGAGCGGCTTGCCCATCGGAGTGCAGATTCTGGGCCGCCACTTCGACGAGCCCACTATCCTGCGGTTGGGACATGTGGTGGAACATAGCCTGGCGAGTTAGGCCATTTTCTCTAACACAGAAACACAGAGGCGCAGAGAAAAACCAAAAACGGTTGTGTTTTGTACGGGCGGGTATCCCCCCATGCTTGCTTGGGTCGGAGACAGTTGCCGGGCTCTGTTAGCTATAGGAGGTTTGCCGTTTCCTCTTTGGTTATATTTGGCTTTTCCCGAAATTCAGTGGAGCCGCCCCCCTCCCTTGTTCAGTAGGGATCTTGAGCGCTAGATCTTTCTTTTCAATTGGTTATGCAAAGGACTAAGTAGCCTCAATATCCTGTGTCTAGGGGTCGGACAGTTATATATCGGTAAACACGCGTGAGGCGGAGGAGTGACCAGGGGAGCCGGTTGCTCCGCATTGGTGGCAAGTTTTCAAAGAGCCTGTGGGGGCCTTTTCTAACCCTTGTTCTAACTCTTGGCCCCCGCATTCCTGGGAATGCTGGATACACTTCCAGCGACAATGATAGTCGGGGTTCTCTCGGAAGTTAAGAGTTTGATACCACAATGGGACCAGGGGGGATTGGGTCATTGAATCATTGGGTAATCGGTGTGTAATAGCTTTCCCCAGCGCAACTCCGGCATAGCACTCTGCCTTCGCGCCGGATCTCGCGGTGGAAGTTAATGCCCTCGCCGCATTGCTCGCAGACGACGCGCTCGCCTTTATATCCCGGGAACTCCTCGGGGCCAAGCTCGACCTTCACCCACTGCGTGTCGAACAGGTCATCGTCTTTCATCTCGCGATAAGCCAGCATCTGTTGCTGGTTCTTCTCCGGGATTTCCGGATGCATCGTACGCGCCAACGCCTTGGAAGATTCTTTAGCGGCAACGCGCACGGCCTTTCCCGTGGTCACATCCACAAATGTGGCCGCGACTTTGCCCCAGTCGCGGAACTTGAGTGCGCGCTTGCCCAGCCTGCATCCTGTGACCACGGCGACGGCGTCAGTCGCGCAGCGGTCAATTTCTACGAATGTCACCAGTCGCTTGCGGTCTTTGCCGTGCGGATCTTCGATGCCCAGTTTGCTGATTCCCAGTATGGCGAGGCGCACACCCAACACCTGGCCGGCGCACAGGTGGCCGTGGGCCTGGGCTGCGTCTGCAAGGTATTCGTCCAGGGTCTTCACACAACCATTATGATGCATGGGCGCGATTTGGCGATGGAATAGGTTGGGTTTTAAAAAGGGTGATTTTAGCGATCTGGCTTTGTAGGGCGCAGCAAGGCCAGGGTCTCAGGCTGGATTTGAATTTTAACCGGCAGGGAACCGAGAAACTCGCCATCGGCCTCGGCAAGAATCTCTCCGCTGCCCTGGCGGGCGCCGTTCCAGCCTTCGGGCAGGCTTTCGTCTGCACGTAGCTCGCGGCAGGTGAGTTCACGAACCCGGACCAGCTCCACGTCGCGGACCTTTCCTGGCGGTGCGCCCATCAGGTTTCCTATCAGGCAAAATCCGTAAGCCAAATAGCGAAGAGCGTTGGGAGTCTTGAACAGGATTACGTGCAGGTCTTCCGAAATGCGGCCACTGCTGTTGCCATTGCCATTTCTTTGTGCCGCCAGACAGCGCCCAAAGTAATCAATGCGCTCGGCAACAATCTGGGTGACAATCTCCCGGCGCGGCACGTTGACGCCTGTTTCCTGGAATTCGACAACAAACGGCGGGAACTTGTAGCGGGCCAGAAGCAACTGCCGCGCTGACTCGGCGTAATAGGCGTAGATGCCGTAACGCGCCTTGAACTCGTGATTGATCTTGCAGATGACATGCGCGTCAGCACCTACTCCCGCTGCAACAATCCAGTAGCGGTGAGCCATCTCACCGGTCGCTGTGCGGAATTCCATCGAGGCCACCGTGGTAGGTTCAGGATGTGCGGTCAGCAAAGCGCGGGCGGCTTTCAGCGGATGGCGGGGGATTCCCAGGTCCTTGGCCAGAAGATTGCCCGAACCAAAGGGGATGATACCCAGCGTTACCTCGTCCCCGGCCTCAACCAGAGCCTGCAAGACTCCGTGCACCGTGCCATCGCCGCCGCAAACAATAAAATTGGTGAACTCATCTTTCAACAGACGCTGAATCTGTTGCGAAACCGAGTCCGAGCTCTGGGTGGGGAAGGTAAGAACGTCGTGACCTTCGCTGCGAAGCACGCCGGCGGCTTGCTCCACCTGGCTTATGCGCCGGCTTCGGCTGGTACCGGATGCGGGATTGTAAAGTAAAGCAATCTTTTGCATGTTTCTGGGAGACGCTGCACAAAACCTTCGTTCAGCTTACCTGCTTAATCCAATTTTATGCTTTTCTCAGGAGTGCCAGTAGTGATGGTCGCGTAGAAAATATTTGTCATTCCAGGTGTTGAGCGCGGTCCTGAAAAACATGCCCATGATCTTGATGTGCCCCATCTTCATGAAGCGGCGGTTGGTGGTGAGCGCTTTTCCACGAACAATGCCGAATTTTCTGCACGCTACTTTTTTGCTCAATAGATAGTCTTCGGCGTAGAGGGCCTGCTCGTGAAAACCTCCCAACTCTTCGAAACGTTTGCGGTCGAAGAGCATGAACATTCCCGTGCTGAACGGGTTCAGCAGGCGTGAGAACTGCTGCACAACGTTGTTGCCGAAATAGAGAGTCTTGTCCATGAAGCGGCCGTCGCGGCACCAGATGTTCGTGGTAACGCAATGCAGTTTTTTTCGTTTCACCAGCTCGAGGGTGCGGCGAACCAGCGTGGTATCGGCCAGTTCCATATCAGCGTCAAGAAACAGTACGTAAGGCGTAGTGGCCAGGCGGGCTCCGGCGTTGCGTCCGGCGGAAGGCAAGCCACCGGGGATTACGCGGACATCAATCCGGTCACGAAATCCGAGAGCCAGATCGGGCGTGCCATCGGTGGATTGCGCATCGGCGACATAAACCACGGTCTCGCGGATGCCGGGGCAATCCTGCTGCGCTATAGATTCAAGCAGCCGGGGAAGCAATGCGGATTCGTTCTTGGCTGGGATTACGATTGTCAATTCTTGACTGGTATTCATGGATTTGTACGCCCTCCTCGCCAATCGTGATGTAAGTAGGGCCGGAGCTGATCCAGCAACCGGCATTGTAGTAGCGGGTGCCATCCTGCTCCGCCTGTAAAGGTTGATGGGTATGCCCGCAAAAAACGCAGTCTACCCGATGATGTTTAGCATAGGCCAGCGCACCTGAGGCGACTTTGGGTGTGAGCCGCAACCATGCGCTGTTCATACGGTCGAGAAAGCGACTGAACGAAGCGGAGCGCGAATCCAGCCTTTGCAACATCAGATAAGCCCATGCGCCCAGCCTGCTCAGCAGAGCATTGTTGACAACAAAGCGGTCGAATTGATGTCCATGTACAGCCAGGTGGCGTTTTCCCTCGAACTCCCAAAAATATTGCTGATACACGCGCACGCCCACCAGGTGTGACATGAGATGCGAGAGTCCATGGTCGTGATTGCCTTCCACCCAAACCACTTCAATCTCTCGCTTGGGATTCGAAAGTTTGCGGATATAAGAAAGAAAGCGCCAGTGGTCTTTTTTAAGACGCGCAAAATTGAGATCGCAGAAGATATCTCCCAGAAGAATGAGCCGCCGGAAGGTGTGCTCTTGCAGCATTTCTACTGCATCGGCTGCCCGGCTGAGCCGCGAGCCCAGATGAAGGTCGGAAATAATGACGGTATCGAAAGAAGTTGCTCTCATCTGCCGCTTCTACCGCGCGCGAAAGCTGCACCGCCGCGCCGGTTCATGCGAATTCTCCTAAACTGCTGGTTCCGTTTCCGTTTGCCCGGCGCGCCCGTGCGGCCACGTTGCGCAACTTGCGCTGGATGGCATCGAGTGCGCGGTCAATCGCAGCATTGAATTCCTGGCCGTATTTCGCTTCGCGTCCTTCAGCGAGCATCGTGCGGGCATCCTGGGGTGAACACCAGGTAGGTTCACGGAACGGCTGCTGGGGCCTTTCCAGGGAGCTCACTTCCATCAAATAAGCGTGCACCTGGAACTCTTCCGGCACGCGGCAGAATTGCTTCTTGGAGCCAAGATAAGTGTGGAAGATCTTTTCTGCGACCTGGCCCAGTGCACCCGCCTCTTCCCAGGCTTCACGCTCGGCGGATTTTCGCGCTCCCAGTTGGGGATCAATGCAGCCCTTGGGAAAGGTCCAGCGGCCACGATTGGTTCGCACCAATAAAAACTCAATGTCAGAATCAATTTGCCGGTAACAAACGGCCGCCACTTGAAAGGCGGTTTCAGTCGGATAAGACGGCAACAAGCGCCGACTCCCATTTGGATTAGTTTGTTTCTGTGCCATGCATTTTAGTCGCAGTCGCCTTAGCCTTCCGAATTTGGTGAGAAAAGGTCAAACCGAAACATGCACCTGAATCAGTGCAGATTCAGAGCCAACAGGAGCACGCAACCGCCCACAAGTCCCAGTATGGCCATAATCCCACCTACGCCTAAATGATGGCCGAAATGGTGTTAGAAACAGGTAAATAAGGGATTAAAACTTGGTAAATATTGCACCAGAATCGGGGCAGCACCAGAACCAGGGCAGTTACGTAGCAGGACGGGTTACGTTGAAGATCAAGCCGCTTTGGGAATTTCCTGAACCGGGAATTTTTGAATGACTGACAGGTGAGCAGCGACTTTTTGAAGCTCTTGCAACTCTGGAAACTCTTCCATCACCAGACGAAGCGTCGGCGGAGGGGTAGGAATAGAGATAAAGTGATGCTGATTGAAGACACGATCCACCAGCTCTTCGAGTCGCTGGATGATGTTTGCAGAGTGCCAACTACGAAGTTGTTCGCCTGCTTGGGTCGGCATTTTAAGGGTCTCCAATACTGCTTGTGATTCTGTGGTGCAATTGGATGACCATTTTGGTGCAGTATTTTCAATAACCTAGCAGGCTGGAGCCTCTAGTGAGGACATGAATTCTATTTGTGGGGAGAAGTTTTTACACTACCTAACAATTCTGCATCGCCGATTGCCCGACCGCACCTTCCCCCAAGCAAGAAGAGAGGTGCTGGCTTATAATCTTTTAATCTTCCCTGGGTGTTTTCAAAATTGATAGTATCAGAGCCACAGATCCTGAGGTACTGGAGTGAGGTTCGGATGTTGAGGTGTCGATATTATGGACAGACTAATTATTCAACAGACTGAAAAATCCGGAGAGCAGGTGCGTAGCGCCACGGCCGCAAAGATGGCCAGGAGCAAGACGAAAATCCCGGTTGCAGCCGTGGATGTAAGCGGCAATGAACTGAAATATGCCTCAGAGGCGATATCGAGTTCATGGATATCGTCTACCGGACCGTATATTACCCGCTTTGAGCAGGAGTTTGCGGATGCATGCGGCACGCGGACCGCAGTAGCGGTGGTGAATGGAACGATTGCGCTGCACCTTGCTTTACTGACCTTGGGCGTTCGCGAAGGAGATGAGGTGCTGGTTCCTTCCCTGACCTACGTTGCGACGGCCAACGCGGTGAGATATGTTGGCGCGACACCGGTATTCGTTGACGTAGATCCCAACACATGGTGTATTGATCCAAATCTGTTGGAACCAGCAATTACTAACCGGACCAAGGGAATAATACCCGTTCATCTCTATGGTCATCCCGCCGACATGGACGCCATCAATCATATTGCGGCCATACATGGTCTTTGGGTCCTGGAGGATGCTGCGGAAGCCCATTTTGCCTCCTACAAATCCCGCACAGTTGGCAGCCTGGCACGCATGGCGACATTTTCTTTTTACGGCAACAAGCTTATTACCTGTGGAGAAGGGGGCGCGATCACCCTCAATGATCCAGCCCTGGAGCTGCGCATGCGCAGCTTGCGTGGACAAGGGATGGACCCGCAGCGGCGATATTACTTTCCGATCACTGGTTATAATTTCCGCATAACGAATGTAGCGGCAGCCATATTGTGCGGACAGATGGAGCGTCGCGAAAGCATTGTCGCCCGCCGTTTGCACATTTTTCAAAGATACCGGCAGCTGCTGGCGGGTATTCCTGGCATCTGTTTTCAGCCCGTGGCTGATTGGGCGAACCCGGCGCCGTGGCTGTTCTGCATTACCGTGAACGAAATCGAATATGGACGTTCCCGTGACGAGCTGGCAGCCTTGCTTATGACGGAAAAAATTGATACGCGGCCTTTCTTCTTCCCCTTGCACAAACTTCCACCATTCCACAAGGAGTCATGCCAGCGGGGTGACTACCTGCCTGTGACGGAGAGACTTGGCGCGAGCGGGATAAATTTGCCGACCTATAATGAACTGGGTGACAGTGATCTGGAGCGCATTGCTGAGGTCATTCGCAATGGCCGAAGAGGGGGAGTCACTGGACCTTAATTCCCTGGAATTTCGCAGATTGTCGCCTGATTTGGAAAATAGCCTTGCGAAATTTTTTGATGTGCTCCGGACGACCGGAGACACCGAGCATTTTCATCCGCATCCCTTCACGGCAGAAGAGGCGAAGATACGATGTTCATATCAGGGAGAGGATCTCTATTATGTCGCGGTCGCAGAGGGCGCGGTACAAGCCTATGGGATGTTACGCGGCTGGGATGAAGGCTATGAAGTGCCAAGTCTCGGGATTGCGGTACATCCTCGGGCGCGTGGGATGAAGATAGGGAGCGCCATGATGCATTTCCTCCATAACGCCGCTCGACAACACGGAGCCAAGCGCGTCCGGTTGAAGGTTTACAAAGAGAACGTGGTTGCATATCGCATGTATGAAAAACTTGGTTACCGTTTTGAAGAGCAACTAGGAGAACAGTTGGTGGGTTTTATCGAGATCTAGATCATAAGCACAGGCGCAATGTAAGAACGGAGCAGGCCAAAGATTACGATTGCAATCCCAAATTTCGCTGAAACAGCCCCAAAACTGCGCTTACGAAAGACTGAACATATCTGCAATCAGTTCGGCACAGCGATGTAATACCGACATATCAGCTTCTGTTCCCATCCAGCTCAAGGTTTGACTTACCCGATCGGAGAGCTGCAGCAAAGGGGCCTGCCGCTGAATCTCAGGAAAAAAATCAAGCATCTGTTCTACATAGTTCTGGACTGAGTATTGCGCCGCCAATTTCGCTGCACGGCCGCCGATCTGACTACGCAGCGACTCATTAGAAACCAGTTCTGTAAGTTTTCGTATAAATGCGTCTGTGTCGCCGGCGGGGATCTTGACAATGACATCATCGGGAAATTCGGAATAACAACCGGTGTCATAGGCCATAATGGGCTTACCGAAAGGTAACTGCTGCATCAGGGAAGCGGACGCTCCTTCCATCGCAGGCAATCTCAGAGTGATGAAAAGATCGGCCCGGGCAAGATATTCGTGCAGCACGGCGTCAGGCTGGTATCCCATAAGTTTCACCGTTTCCTGAAGCCCGCACTGGGAAATCTTGTTCTTGAGGCCGCGGACGTATTCGTCTCCTTCGTTGTAAGAGCCAATGATCACATATTCCACTGACTGCGCCAGCCGGGGGTGACTGGCGAGAGCATCAATTACGATTTCAGAATGTTTATTCCGGTTCACCACGCCTACTGTCAGCAGGAGCAACTTGTTCTTCGATTGATTTCCCGGAAGTGAGCTGGCGAGTTCGATGTTCCTGTCGTAACAGGGCAAGAATAAGGCTTTGACTGGGCCAATCCATCGTTGTCGAATCAATTCGGCGTGCCCCGGCGAGTGAACAACGATTCCGGAAGCATTTGCTATTGCGCGTTCGTACAGCGGGAAACGGGTCACCTCATTTGTTCCCAAAGCGGGAGCACTGGGATCAAGGCTTTTTGCAAACTCTTGTCCTTCGACGCCGTAGAACAGCGACATTTCGCTGATGTATTTTTCGGGGTCCTTCATTTTCGATAAATACAGGCTGGCATAAAAATGGTGGAGCACGCGATCGTGCAGAATAATCAGACCGCTGTGTTGCTGCAAGACTGTGTGGAGCGAATCATGGTAAGGCAAATAATCGCCCATGTTGTAGACAACAAGGTCATATCGCTGTAGTTTTTCGTGAAGATGCTGCTCGGGCTCATAATGTACTGTCCGTATCTGAGCAGGCAGCAAGTCCGTGTTCTCGCTGATCCAAAGGTCGAGTTCACAGTGTGAAGCCAAAACGTTGCAGACATTCTGGCTAAACTCCGCGATGGCACTTTTTGTTGAATAGGGCGTAAACCAGGCAATTCTCATGACGTAAGGCTTTCAATAACCTGTTCCCAGGAAATTCTCATCGAGCATAGCTTTTCCCGTCCCGCAGCTCCCATTCGAAATGCCAGAGTGCGATCGGCAAACAGGCGGTCCATGACAGCAGCTAATTCACATGGTTGGGGAGGCACAACATATCCATTGAGGCCGTCTTCTACAATCTCTAATGTTCCCCCAGAATCAGAAAAGGTGATGATCGGTTTGGAAGAATGGAAACTCTCAAGGCTTACATAACCGTAATCTTCGTCATAAGGTAAATAAGTTGTTGCAAGTGCGTTTGTGAACCATTGCGCCTTCTCCTCCTGGGAAATCCTGCCCAGGATAGACACTCTATCCTCGACGCCGGCGTCGCTGATGGCGTTATGAAGCAACTTCATTTCCTCGGCATTATCCGGGGCCCCGGCAATGACGAGCCGCACCTTGGTGCGTGTATAGCGCAGCGCTTCTACCGCCATACACTGACGTTTGCTGCGCGATATTCTGCTGGGATAAAAAATGTAGTCTCCGAATTCGCCGGCCTGAAACAGATGAGAGTCCATAAGGGGCGGATACAGGACTTCACTCTCCAATCCGTTAAATTTTCTTAGCCGGCCGGAAACAGTTTTGGAAATGGTATAAATCTTGCGAGCGCGACCGAGCGTCTCCGTATCGGTTTTTGCGATTACTCTCTGCAGGGATACTCCATCAGGGCTCTCGGGAATCGACTGGTAGGGAGTGTCCCAGAGGTCGTAGGCCTGCCGGAACTGATGCAGAAGCCAGAGCACTTTGTTTTCGTGCGGGATGTAGTAGGCAGGAAATTTCAGCGCAATTACGCGGTCCACATTGATCAAACGCATGCACTTGGCGGCCAGCATATGGTCCAGAATGGCACTGGTCGGATACCATTTGAACGGCATTTTCAGTACCTCGGCAGAATAGCCGAACTCTATGAGCTTATTGCGGAGTGAATCCGCAAGAAATTCAGCGCCGCCGTATATAAACGGTACCTGGGTTGTAACGATCGCGATTTTTGTCACTGGGTGAAACTCTTCACAACGTGATCCCACGAGATGTTCAATTGCCGAATCTTCTCCGGGCCGGTGCGCCCCATCCGTGCCGCTTGGGTGGGATCAAGCCTTAGACGATCAAATGCCTCGGCCAATGCTTTCGGTTCCGGTGGAACAACAAATCCATTCACTCCGTCTTCGACGATCTCCAGGGTGCCGCCCGAATCTGAACAAGTAATGACCGGCTTCTCAGAATGAAAGCTTTCTAAACTGACGTACCCATACGAGTCTTCCTGAAATGGTATGTACACGCAACCCAAACATTTTGAGAAAAGATCGGCTTTCTCATCTTCCGAGATCCATCGCCCGAGGAGTTGCACGCGTTCACTTAATTGATTTTCTTGGATCGTTCTTTCTACAAATTCCAGTTGTTCAGGGGCATCAGGATTGCCGGCAACCACAAGGCGCACGTCAGATTTGACGTATTTCATTGCTTCAATAGCCAGATCCTGGCGTTTATGTTTTGTGATTCTGCTTGGATAGAAAATATAGTCAGTGGAGTTACCGGGATGAAAACGGCGCCAATCCAGGAGCGGCGGATACAAAACCTCTGAATCCAAGTCGTTATGGTCTTTCAGCCGCTGGGAAACGATTTTGGAATTGGTAAAGATTTTCTTGGCTTCCCGCAACGAAATGTTATCGGCATCTATAAACGCTTGCCTTGTCCGAAGACCTTCCTCGGTGTTAGGAATGTCCTGGTATGCGGTTCCCCAAAGATCATAAGCGCCGCGATGATGGTGAATAAACCATGCAATCTTATTGGGATGGCGGAGCAGATAACTCGGCGTCCGGATTGTAATCAGCAGGTCCGATTCTTCCGAGAGATCAAACAACCTGACGGCAAGCATCTGGTCCAGCATATCGTTCCAGCGGGAGACAAACGGAATCCTCACAATATCAACCGTGTGGCCGCGTTCAGCAAGCACGCTGACAAGATCGGTCGCTATCATCCTTCCGCCGCCTTCAATGAAAGGAACGATCGTAGTAGCAATTAATATTTTCAAAATTGCAGCCCCGTTACTCGCCTTGCTTTAATGCGATTGCAATTCCATTACCCAGCTCCCGAAAATCCCAACACACGAAGCGTGGATCTGACATGACTTCCTGCGCCCATATTTTATAGAGGAACTCCGATCCAGGATAGGAGATGTCATCCAGCAATACAAATCCACCGACCGCGAGATGCGGCAACACATCGCGCAGGTCCTGCCTTCCTCCTTCAGCGGTATGATCACCATCAACAGTGATTAGATCGAACGCATCGGGATTCTCACAAAAATATCTTGGAACCGTCTCGTGACTGTTACCGCTGATCAGCGTCACCGGGCCTCGATGCCGTACCTTCTTGAGTTGCTGCCGGACCAGCTTCGGGCCTGGATTGGAGAGGCCGGCGTAACCTTCCACCCACATGTCGAACCCCACCAACTCGGCCTCAGGGCAGAGCGCGCCGACCATGCACATACTGCGGCCATGAAATACTCCGATTTCCAGGTAGCGTTTCGGTCGAAGCAGAGTTGCCAGTGCGACCAGGGCCGTCGTGAGATCTGCGTAACGCCAGCCGTCTCCATAACGGGTCTGCCCCGTTTGGTAATACTTCAAAAGATACTGCATCACCGCATCTTGATCGAGTTTCTTCAGAATGCTGATGACCTGCTTGCGGCTTTCAGGTCCCAATGCGTACTGCCCTACGGTGCTGGGTCCTAAGATCGTGGGCCGAAGCCAGTTACCTTTTTCCTGGAACTCCCGGTCGAGGCAGGCGACCGACGATGATGGGCCGAGGAAGCGATGGTCCTCTTTGGTTACTTGCCCATGAATTCCGAGGACATTTCCCACAGTGTCTATAGTGGTGCCCACAGCGTCCATTGCAGAACGGCTTCTGGCCAGCTCCTTTTCCATCTCGAAAACAAGTTTTTGCAATTGCTCCTGCACTCGCCCAGCTTCCAGCAGTTGTTTCTGCAACCCCTCTTGTTTTTGTCCGGCTTCCAGGAACTGTTTTTGCAGCCGTTCCAGCTTGCCTTCTTTCTCCAAGTTCATGTCCACAACAAGCTTTTGCAATTGCTCCTGTCCGCGCCCGGCTTCCTGTAGTTGTTTCTGCAACCCCTCTTGTTTTTGCCCGGCTTCCAGGAACCGTTTTTGCAGCTGTTCCAGCTTGGCTTCTTTATCCAAGTTCAATTGCTCGTGTACGCGCCCAGCTTCCTGTAGCTGTTTCCGCAATCCTTCTTGTTTTTGTCCGGCCTCCAGGAATTGTTTTTGCAGCCGTTCCAGCTTGGCTTCTTTCTCCAAGTTCAGGTCCACGACAAGCTTTTGTAATTGTTCCTGTCTTCGTTCCAAGGCTTGAGATTGCGCTCTCACTTGAGCGACTTGCTGCTCGATGGAATGCAACGATTGCTTTAATGAGATAAGAGCATCTTTAATAAAACTGAAGATTCTGGCAGCCGAGGCGTTGAATGTAAGTTGACGCAGGAAAAACGGTAAAAGTAATCGGCGTAAGACGCGCTTCGTAAGAACGAAGAGTGGTCCAATGATAGGGCGGCGGCTTGTGAGCGGAACGTTATATATATCGTAGCTGCCGTGCAGAGCCACCAGGTCGTCAATGGGAAAATAATTCCGGACGGCGGTCTGAGCCTCTACCTGTGTCGGCGTGGTTGCCCGGTTGGCAGGCATCTTCATGTTTGACTGCATGCGTTTGAGCAACTTTTCGCGCTCGGAAAGTTCTTGGTTCATGTTGTTATTAAATGTAAGTTTATCAATTGTAAGACATCTCGATTCCCATTGCGGTGCAGGCAAATCGATTTAGCGCAGGTTTATATGGGCCCACAGTGACGCTATAGAAGAGTCGCTAAATTGCAAAAGTCCGGACCGTCAATTAAACTTAATTTTTTGCGATTTACAACGACGACGCCGGGATGGCGGAACTGGCAGACGCAGCGGACTCAAAATCCGCCGGCCTTCGGGCCATGGGGGTTCAAGTCCCTTTCCCGGCACCAAATTTTCGTATGTTTCAGCTCCATGCTCAGTGGGAGTGATCGAGATTACGCGTGGACGGTCTGATACTCCTCGTAGGCGCCCTTGAAGTCCTCGATCTTGCGGTCCTCAAAGTGCCAGATCCTGCTGGCGACCTCGTCAATCACATCATGGTCGTGGGTCACTAAAAGTATTGTTCCCTGATAGCGCTGCAGCGCGATATTAAGAGCATTGATGGATTCCAAATCCAGGTGGTTAGTAGGCTCATCCAGCACCAGGACGTTAGGCTTTTGCAGCATCAGCTTGCAAAAGATGAGCCGCGCGGCCTCGCCGCCGGAGAGATTATCGGTGCGCTTGTTGCCCTCATCACGCGCGAACAGCATTTGACCAAGCAGTCCGCGAATTTCCTCGTTCGAGGCTGACGGGTCCCATTGATAGAGCCAATCGAACACAGACATGTTCTTTTCAATGAGGGTTTTGTGGTCTTGGGCAAAATATCCGACTAGCGCCTCGTGTCCCCAGATTACCTTTCCACCATCAATGAATGCGCCTTCGTAGCCGCTGGTTGTTCGCAACTCGGTTTGCGGGACCGTACCCGAGTTTGCCAGAAGAGCATTCAACAGGGTCGTCTTGCCGGTGCCGTTGCGGCCCATCAACGCGATTTTTTCTCCACGAATCACGCTCGCAGTAAAACCAGTGATGACCTGGTTGTCTCCGTAGGACTTGGTCACTCCCTCCAGCTCCAGAATATGTTTACCGGAAGGCCGCTTGGGCTCGAATTTCAGAAATGGCCGTTGGATATTCGACCTGGCCAGCTCGGTCACCTGCAGGCGCTCGACCTCTTTACGCCGCGACTGCACCTGGCTGGAGCGCGTGCCCGCCGAGAAGCGCGCGATGAATTCATTTAGTTGCGCGATCTTCTTTTCGCGCTGCGCATTCTGCGACTCGATTTGCGAGCGGATCTGGGTCTTGGCCATCACCATATCGTCATAGCCGCCGGTATAGGTGATGATGGTCTCGTAATCAATGTCGGCAATGTGCGTGCAAACACTGTTGAGAAAGTGGCGGTCATGTGAGATCACGATGAGCACGCCGTCATAATTATTCAGGAAGCTCTGCAACCAGTGGATCGAATCCAGATCGAGGTGGTTTGTGGGTTCGTCGAGCAACAGGGCTTGCGGATGTCCGAACAGCGCCTGCGCCAGTAGCACGCGGACTTTTTGTCCGCCTTGCAGTTCACCCATATTGCTTGCGTGCAGCTCGTCGGGAATATCCAGACCTTGCAGCAGGATCGCGGCGTCGCTTTCGGCGGAGTAGCCATCCTCTTCACCCACGATGCCTTCCAACTCTCCCAGCCGCATGCCGTCTTCATCGGTCATTTCGGCCTTGGCGTAGATCTTCTCGCGCTCTTCGAGCGCGGCCCACAGACGCTTGTTGCCCATAACGACCGCGTCAATCACGCGAAAGGTGTCAAATGCGAATTGGTCCTGGCTCAAGGTGCCGAACTTCTTGGGGCGAACGACAGAGCCCTTTTGCGGCTCCAACTCGCCGGTCAGGATCTTCATGAACGTGGATTTGCCGGCGCCGTTAGGGCCAGTGAGGCCATAACGCTTGCCCGGCGTGAACGCCGTGCTGACCTCTTCGAACAGAACTTTAGCGCCGTAGCGCATAGAAACATTACTGACTGAAATCATGTTTTTTATAGGGAACTGCGGGAAAAATTCCGACCAGGCGGGAACGCAGCTATCGTATTTAGAATATCATGTGCGAGGTCTCGAAGGCACCCGATTCAGCGCTGTTCTTCGGCCAAGCGGACTACTCTCCTCGTGGAATCAGCCCAACTTTGATCGTGGTTTTTTCATTGGCCTGAAGGCTGATTTGGGCGGCTTTGGAAGCATACTCACTCAGGACTTCGGGACCACGGCGAAGTGGCCGCATGTCGCCGAGAAAAGATAACTTTAACATGCCGCCGGGAGAGCGGTTGACCGCTCTCCCGTGCCTTGGCACATTTGTTAAAAGGGTCCGGTGATGGTAACAGCACTTATGTAAGGGCAGCGATCACCTTGAGTATTTGTCGTCGGATTGCCAAACACAAGCTTGTTCGTCCCGGCTGGTAAGGCGATGGAGCCAATCTTCCATTCCACCGGGATCTTAAAGCTCTGGCCAGTAATCAAAAAGGGAGAGCCTGATGCCTGCGGACCACTTTCGCTGCCAAGCCAGACATAAAGGACGCGCGGATATTCGGTTTCCAAAGCGGCCGAGAGGTCATAAGTGCCAGCGACGGGAACGGTGAAGGTGAGTACCGCATAATTTGAGGAGCCAAAACCGATCTGGTCAATCATGTAGCCGCCTGGGACCAGTGAGTTTCTCTCAAAATGCGCCAGGCCGAACAGCTTCCAGTGAGTTGGGACGCCGTTACAGGTGCCGGCACAATAAGTAACTGAGCTTCCGGATGGCGCCGGAGCCGGACTGCTCGTTGCGTCAGAGGTTTGGGCATGCAGGACGCAGGGGAGCGTCATTGCTGCCAGCAGTAGGAGAGACTTACAAAAAGTAGACCACGAAAAAGACATAAGCGGGAATTCCTCCAGTTGACGAATTTGATTCAAAACGTCTCGGACGTTGAAACGGTGCCTCGGACTTTTAAATAACGCTCGGATATTGCAACAACGTCTCGGATTTTGAAACGCCTGAATCGGCGGCCAATTTAATGGGGTGGGAAAGGCCTGGCAAGTGAATTCACAGTTAAAGTCGCCGACGTGTACATCTCATCTGCAAGCAGAAGATTTTGCAGTAATTTAGATTGAGTAGCTCTTTACGTAAAGAGGCAGGAAGGCATTGGGCCGGTCTGGTTGATACGCCAGAGATCTGCCCAATTCTCGATGGTATCCACTTTCGGGTGTTTAAATTCCCAGTTGTTATGGCCTATGCAAGGCTCATTCTTGTAGTCCTGGCAAGCCTCCTCCGGGTGATTGCCTGACTGGCTGCTATCCTTAGATACAGAGCTACTCGGTTGAGAGCATATATGAGAGCATATAGCGGTCGATTTCTCAGTCAATGATCAAAAAGCATAGACAAACGTTTGTCTTATATATAGACTCTTGTTCTATTGCGAGGTTTGGGAGGGGCCCACAAAGTAACAAAGAGCAAGATGCAAATGCATCTGCCCTGCCCCTGAAAGTTGCCGAAACCACTCTTAGCTGAGGGCGACATGCGGTATTCAAAGTCGTTGCTGTTGCTATTTCTGATGCTAAACACATCGATCCTTGCAACCGCGCAAGGAGGTCCAAGGCAACTGCGGGTTGCGCCCTCCGACCAGCTCATCGCACCTTCCGCGACGCAGCAGTATGCTGCGCTGCTTGCTTTCTTCAAGGGCATGGGCAAGCCCGGCGGCGAACGCGTGGTCACGAACGCTGTCACTTGGTCTTCTTCGAACCCGAGTGTGGCCACGATCGGTCTGCACACGGGATTAGTAACGGGCGGCAGCACACCAGGGACAACCACCACCATCACCGCTGTAAGTGGTGTTCTGCGTGTTTCGGTGCAGTTAACGGTGAGCAATGCGACGCTGAATTCCATTACCGTCACGCCTGCCAACCCCTCGGTTCCACTGGGTAGGTTGGTCCAGTTTACCGCCACCGGGAATTACAGTGACGGCACGCATCACAACCTCACAGATGCGGTCACCTGGAGCTCGGGGATAAAAACGACAGCTACCATCAACAGCCTGGGACTTGCTGGCACCAAAGCCCAGGGCAGCACATTGATCAGCGCAACCTTGGGCAGCACCACCGGAACAAGCACGCTGAACGTAACCGCTTCGGTGCTGGACTCGATTCAAGTCACGCCGGCCAACGGCACGGTAATCTTTCCAGCAACCCAGCAATTCACGGCTATGGGGTTTTTTTCTGACAACCACACGCAGGACCTGACCACCAGCGTCACCTGGAGCTCGAGCAATGCAGGTGTGGCAACGATCGGCGCCAACACCGGGCTGGCTACCGCCGCCGGGCCAGGAACCACGACGATCTCAGCCACCTACAACGCGGTCACAGGCTCCACTTCGTACACAGTGATCACTCTCATCTCCATTGCCATTACACCTTCCAATCCGAACGTTGTTTTCGGCTCCAAACTGCAGCTCACCGCTACAGGGACATATAGCGACGGCAGCACGCCTGACATCACGGCTACGGCGGCCTGGAGTTCCACCAGTCCGGGCGTCGCAACCGTCAATGCAACCGGCTTAGTAACAAGTGTGCACGAGGGGACAACTACGATCCATGCGACCCAGAGTGGTGTGACTGGCTCTACGCAGCTCTCTATCGTCGGCTCTGCGGTTTCCATTGTTCTAACCACGGACGATCAGTCGCTCAGGATGCAGGCGCAGCCAGGCACTACATTCACCACGGCAAGCGGCGGCAACAACGTGGTTTATGTAGACGAGGCCGAAGCCTATCAGCCCATCGAAGGTTTCGGGGCTACATTTACCGACTCAACAGCTTATCTTCTCAACGAGGTTGCATCGCCTAAGTCCTCGTTGAACATGGTCATGAGCGATCTGTTCACGCGAAGCGGCAATGGCATTGGCCTGAGCTTCATGCGGACTCCCATGGGAGCATCCGATATTGCGCGTTCGATCTATTCCTACGACGACAATAACGGCCAGGCCGATATCACGCTGGCGAATTTTTCCATTGCCCGTGATCAGACCGATATCATTCCTATCATTCTGCAGGCACGCCAGCTCAATCCGCAGATGAAACTGATGGCGAGTCCCTGGAGCCCGCCCGGGTGGATGAAGACCTCCGGTTCGATGATCGGAGGCGGTCTCCTTTCCAGCATGTACTCCCCCTTTGCCAACTATTTTGTGAATTATCTAAACGCCTATCAGGCTGCAGGCATTAACGTGGATTACATCTCCTTACAGAACGAACCGCTGAATTTGCCTTCCAACTATCCAGGAGTGTGCATGCCGCCTTCTCCTGGAGCAAGTTGCGCCGGTCAATCCTGGCAAACCGACCAAAGCACAGCGCTTCGCGATTACGTCCTGCCTGCCCTAACCGCGAACCAACTGACAACCAAAGTGCTGGTCTATGACCACAATTGGGACCAACCAGGTTATCCGCGGTCCGTACTCTCCGATCCCACCATTCAAGCGTCGCCTCAAGTCGCAGGAACGGCCTGGCATGGCTACGGCGGCACGCCTGGAGTGATGAGCACAATTCAGAATTATTTTCCGACGAAAGGAACGTACGAGACGGAGCACTCCGGGGGCACCTGGATCCCGGACCAGGTAAAGGCCGACTTTGAAGAAATCACGCAAGCGATGCGCAACTGGGCACGATCTTACGTGAAATGGAGCCTCGCGCTTGACCAGAACATGGGACCGCATACCGGCGGCTGCGGAACTTGCACTCCAATTGTGACCGTGAACAGTTCGACCGGGGCGGTCAGCTACGACATCGAGTACTACACAACGGGCCACTTCAGTAAGTACGTCTTACCCGGAGCAACCCGCATATATTCCAGCAATGCCTCAGGAATCGTGAGTGCGGCGTTCCTGAACCCGGGCGGATCCAAAGCGCTCGTGGCTTTCAACGATTCGGGTTCGACACAAAGCTTCCAAGTGCAGTGGGGAAGCCAGTCCTTCCCTTACACTTTGCCTTCCCTTGCAGGCGCGACTTTTACCTGGATGGGCAACCAGTCGGGCAGTTACACCGTGAGTGCGACCTCGAAAATTCAGGCTTCGAGCTTCAACAGCACCGCGGGCAACGATGTTATTGGGGACAACACAACTTTCGGCTTGCAGACTGAAAGCACTTCTGACACCAACGGCGGCTATGACGTTGGCTTTTCGAGTGATGGCGATTACGCAGTGTACAAGAATGTTGATTTCGGAGCGGGTGTCAGCCAAGTCAGTGCTCGCCTGGCTTGTGGTAGCACTGGCCATTGTGGAGGGACGCTGGAATTTCATCTCGACAGTGCTTCCGGCACAACCATTGCATCGGTAACAATTCCAGCAACGTCGGGATGGCAGACCTGGACGACAGTCTCGGCGCCTGCAAGCTCCGCAACCGGTGTTCATGATTTGTATGTGGTATTCAAGGGCCCGGCGAGTGGAACCTCAGCTCTGGGTAATCTGAATTGGTTTCAGTTCAACTGAACTTTCTGCTGCGTGACTATCGCTGATTTACAGTGATCTGATCATGGCTTCCAATGTTTAGGCTGACCGTTTGATTCGTCATACCGTCATCTATTCCACTGGATACGGTCCGTCAGAGAATAGCTCGGCATGGTATCCCTTCGATCCAACCAACCGGGCGAGAGGACTTCTCGGATCATCGTCCGCTCGCAGGCGGCTGATGATGTAGTTGAAGTCATATCGCGGCAGCCAACCAAGTTCGTTTCGAGCACGCTGGTTGACATACACGCGTTCGATGCCGGGGAACATGTTCCAGCGCCGCCGCTCATATTCGGCTTCATAGTCCGGCACACGCGCGCGCACCACTCGGGGCGCGTCAACTTGTAGATCCGCGAGATCGTCGGGGCGGAAAGGCGTAGTTGCGCTAATAATGTATTTACGAAAACCGATCGAGGGTGCGTGTTCTGCGGCCAACAGATGCGCGCTCACAACATCTTCGATGTCCACACGCCTGTAGAGATATTCATTCGCCTTTACGTTTGCGTCTGAGTAGGCTTCCCGCACTCCTCTATTGTCATCTTCCTCGGGGAAGAATCGGGAGGTCCTGAGCACGATGCAGGCAAGGCGCTGGTTGCGATGGAACAACTGGCAGAGGTCCTCGGCTGCCGCTTTGGTCACACCATAGATGTTCTTGGGAACAGGCGTGGCCTCTTCCGTGATCCACGCTGCGGGAGCTCCCCGAGGCGGCACGAGGGCGTCACCCAACAGGCTGGTTGTGCTGGTGTAGATGAAGGACTCGACGCCTGCTGTGACGGCCTCTTCCAGCAGATTGAGCGTGCCGCCGATGTTGGTGTCCACAAAGTCCTGCCGGCGGTGGGTAGCGATGTGAGGCTTGTGCAGGGTGGCGGGATGGAAGACCGTCTGAACGCCACTCATGCAACGCCTCACACAGAAACGATCTGTGATTGAGCCGACGTGAGTGGTAAATGGCGATGCAATGATGTCGAGTCCGACCACCTCGTGTTGCAAATCCAGCAAGGTTCGAACCAGGGCCTCGCCAAGGTGGCCGGAACTTCCTGTAACCAAAACTCTCATGCTCGCGTCATTTCCTTTTCACTCTCTGAATCAGGCCGGCCATGCAGTCAATTCTTGCGCCGTTGGCAGATCACAGCATACAACGATGTCACATCACGCCGGCCCTTTTCGGATTGTGGCTCATGGCATGGCTCAGCTACGTTCGCACGAGCCTGGAAAACAGGAATAATATTGTTGCCAGCATGACCATCCGCAAAATCGTCCATATTGATATGGACGCATTTTATGCTTCCGTCGAACAGCGCGATGATCCGCAACTGCGCGGCAAACCTGTAATTGTCGCCTGGCGGGCCAGCCGTTCCGTGGTTTGTGCGGCATCGTATGAAGCCAGAAGTTTCGGAGTACGCTCGGCCATGCCGGCGATTCGTGCGGAACGATTGTGCCCTGATGCCATCTTCGTGGCCCCGGATTTCACACGCTATCGGGCGGTTTCGCATATGGTGCGCGAGATCTTCAAGCGGCACACCGATTTGGTGGAGCCGCTCTCGCTTGACGAGGCCTATCTCGACGTTACTGAGAACAAGACTGGCTTGCCGACCGCAACCCGGGTTGCCTGCGCAATTCGTGAGCAAATCCGCCAGGAATTGAACCTGACAGCCTCTGCCGGCGTTGCCCCCAATAAATTTCTGGCAAAGATCGCCTCTGACTGGCGCAAGCCAGATGGGCTCTTCGTCATCCAGCCTGGCGAGGTAGATACATTTCTGTCTCCGCTGCCGGTTGGACGTCTGCCGGGTGTCGGCAAAGTGACGGGAGAGAGGCTTGAGAAACTTGGAATACTGACGGTGAAGGATTTGCGAGGTCTGGATTTGCCGGTGATCGAACGCCACTTCGGCCGCTATGGCCGGCGGCTCTACGAGTTGGCTCGAGGTCTCGACAATAGCGAAGTTGTCCCAGACCGGCCTACAAAATCCATGTCGGCCGAGGATACGTTTGAGCACGACGTGCACTTGGCAGAAACCGAGCCTATGATCCGCCGTCTTGCGGAAAAACTTTGGTCCGCTTCACGCAAGGAATCGCGTATAGCGCGTACCGTAGTCCTGAAACTAAAGACAAGCGAGTTCCAGATTCTCACCCGTAGCCATACGCCCGGCTCCCCGCCCTCTTCGTGCGAAGAATTGACCAACATCGCCTTGTCGCTGCGAGAGCGAGTGGAGCTGGGCCCGCAGCAACGCTTTCGCCTCGTCGGTGTTGGCCTAAGCAACTTTCACGATCCCAACGAAAAGAAAGAAAACGAAGAAAAGCCCCCGCAGCCAGCCCTGTTCGAGTGACTGCAACCGCAAAAACTTTCGCCGCGGATGAACGCGGATCAACGCAGATTTTCAGAGGATTTAGGGCCTCCCCACCCCACTTGCTAGCAAGTGGTTGGAGTGCTCCAAAACGCGTCTGACCCCCGTCGTTATTGGCGAAAATCGAACCGGGGTGGGGGACTAGCTGGGCAGTCAAAAGCAGTTTCAGGTTTCGAGTTTCGAAAACAACCGCAAAAACCTTCGCCGCGGATGAACGTGGGATCAACACTGGTTTTTAGAGTTGGATTGTGACTCCCACCCACCCCACTTGCTAGCAGGTGATTTTGAGCCCCAAAAACGCGTCTGACCCGCGTCGTTATTGGCGAAAATCGAGCCGGAGTGGGGGACTAGCTGCTAGTCAGTCCTCGGTTGTCAGTCCTCAGTCCCCAGGTCCCAGAATCCCGCTTCACAAATGAATTTTCAAAGACCGCAAAGGGCCGAAGCCCTGCATTCTTGAATGCCGGACGTAAACACACATCTGGCACAATGATGGCCTGTAGTTTCCAAGGAATCAAGATTTTGATATCAGATTGGTGCCAGTTCGTGCTTGAAAGTTATTCTGCGGAATCCGCCTGGTTTGGGCAAACCTGCAGCAGACGCACGGCCTTCACTTCAGACTTGTTCACACAAGTCAGAATCATGCTCCTGGAACACTCACCGCATAGCCAGAAGTGTTCCAGCCGCTTGCCGCCTGTTTGCGCAGACAAAACGAACCGATAAACCTTGCCATCTCGCAAGTAGCGGAGTTCCCGCCTGCAGTCCGGATTAGCGCATCGGCTGAATTGGCAATCAAAGTTTCATTAAGGCACAACGTTCGCTTTATGTCGGCAAAGCGTTGACCGTAAAAATAGCGCGAAAGTAACCGCGGTAAGCGTAAATAAGAAAGATCTCTAATACGGAAAACACCAAGCCTGGCGCAATTCCTTGACCGCCTTGTATAAAAATATGAAAGGCTAAAATGTTTACGAGAATCGGTCCAAGCAAAACCAGGCCCAATGGCGCGGTCCGGCCGATTAACACCAGTAGCCCACCCAATAGTTGCACGACACCCACGAGTAGCATCCAATGGCTTGGAACCATGACGGCTACAAATTGTGCAGCCAATGAGCCCGCCGGTAGTGGTGGAGCAGTGATGAAGGGATGGAGGATATTAAATCCAAAAATGATGAAACCCACGCCTAGAAGGACTCGACTGATCAAAATGGCAATTTTCATGTAATCTCCTTTTAATGTGATTAGCTTTTGGTTTCAAGAATCCTAATTGTCTCTTTACTTACTAATGTGTGTACGAACTGGGCCGGCTGACGAACGAAAAGTGTTCATAACGTGATTCCTCTCTTAAAGAGCGGCTACCTGGTTTTGATCAGTGACGATTCGGCCGATGCGCTCTGCGGCGGCTGTGAAAAAGACGGTGGCCTCCTCGCGACCTTGGTTCTCGGCATGAATAAACGTAACGTCCGTAAGTCCGATAAAACCCAGAATGTGGCGCAGATAGGGTTCCTGAAAATCGAAAGCTTCCGCCGCGGTGCCTTTTTCATAGGCACCCCCGCGAGAAGTGATGACGACGACTTTCTTTTTTTGTAGAAGGCCCTGCCGGCCCTTTGGCCCGTAGGCAACCGTCTTCCCGACCCGCACAATCTGATCGATCCACGCCTTGAGCAAAGAAGAGATCGAGAAATTGTACATCGGTGCGCCAATAACGACCGTGTCGGCCGCTTTGAGTTCTTCGATTAACTCATTTGAGGTCGAAAGATACGACCGCTGCACCGGCGTCAGCTTCGAATCTTCGAGTTGGGTCGCGCCCCAGTGATCGGTGATCAGTGGAAGCGCTGTTACGGAAAGGTCTCGCTGGATGACTTCTCCACCCGGATGGTTCTTTCTCCATTCTTCGGTGAATTTGGCAGTCAGTCGCCGGGTCACGGAACCGGTCTGCCGCGCACTGGAATCAATTTGAAGCAATTTCATCTGAACCTCCTCGTCCAGGGAATTCATCTAAACTTGTGCAATAGATGTCCGTGCAACTGGACTCGAACTGTCATTTCGTCCATCTAATTTGTTCAAGAGTCCAGATGGGAGGTGTAGATTGGACCCGATTACCGATCTCGTTCAAACCATGCAAATCGTGGGCGTGGTTCATGCCCGGCTGGAAGCCACTGCGCCCTGGGGACTGAAGAGAGAGGCCGAGGTCGCAGAGGGAACCGCAAATGACAAACATTCGGGTGACTCCGCAAGTTCGCCCTTCCACTTCGCTCACTTCGGAATGCTTTCCCGCGGCAACTGCTGGCTCAGCGTCGAGGGCATTCCCGATCCGATACCACTCGCCGGAGGGGATTGCTTCTTGCTTGCGCCCGGAAGCGCATACACGCTGCGGGACAATCCACGCACTCGCCCGCGCAGCTTTTGTGAAGTGGCACCGAAAAATGGCAGCCAGGTGATTGAGTACGGTGGTGGAGGAGCCCCGACCACCATCATTTCGGGATGGTTCAGATTCTGTACGATGTGTGTGAAGCCCCTGACGAGCTTGCTTCCTCCGCTCATACTGGTCAAGGCCGATCAAGCGCAGAGCCTGGCGCTGCACACGACCTTGAGCATGCTTGCCTCGGAGATGGCGGAGCCAGCGCCAGGGTCGGGACTGGTCGTTAACCGGTTGGCCGAGCTGTTGTTCATACACTCCATCCGCGCCTACATCGAATCGCAGTTAGAGAGCCGCAAGAGCGGCTTGCTGCGGGCGATTTTCGATCGGCAAATTGGTGTTGCTCTTAAATCCATGCACGAGAAAGTGGAGCATCCCTGGACAGTCGAATCGCTGGCCGCGGCGTGCGGTATGTCGCGTTCCGCTTTTGCGGTTCGCTTTAAAGAGCTGGTTGGGGAAACACCGCTGGAATATTTGACAAGTTGGAGAATGCAGAAGGCAACAGGATTGCTGCAGAAAGGTGATAAGAAGCTGTTCGAAGTGGCAAAATCCGTTGGCTACGATTCCGACGCCGCCTTCAGCAAAGCGTTCAAGCGAGTATTCGGCGTCGCACCCAGGGAGTATCGGCGAAATGCCACCGGGGCATCTTGAACTTCAGTTAAGGATACCAGCAGGCTGTCACTGGCAACGGAGGAACCCGATTTCAAATTCTGTATCTGGAGAATTGTTTGAAGCCCGGCGTTTCTCCTGCGTCCTCTGCGGTTAGGTTTTGTCTCTCCTGATCCTTTAGAAAATCTAAACTTAACGTATAGCCAATTTGCGTGAAGCAAAGCGGGTGTTCGCTATATAGTGGTGGGCTGCTCTCACAGGCAAGGGCAAGCTGATCCTCACAATTCAACCAGGGATTTCCATGAAATTTTCCGCATTCGTATTGTTGATTGCACTGTCTGTAACAATCCAACCTGTCGCCAAGGCGCAAGACCCACAAACCGCTCCCACCGCTCCAGCCGCGGCGCCTTCACCCACGCCAACACCTCAGCCTAGACCTACCCCCGCACCCTCGGCAGAAGTCCTGCCGGGCAAGGGGTTGGCGCAGCATCCTTTTCTATATTGCGGTGAGTGGGATACGCGCAAGCCCGAGCAGACCATGTTCATCATCAGAGATGGCAAGGTGGTCTGGACATACTCGATTCCGAACGAAGAAGAGCTGGATGATTGCACCCAGCTCTCCAACGGCAACATCGTTTTCGCCCGCAAGGGCAAGGGCGCAAGCGAGATCACGCCTGACAAGAAAATCGTTTGGAATTACGAGGCGCCTCCGCATACCGAAGTCCACTCCGCCCAGCCCATCGGGAAAGATCGCGTGCTGATTATGCAAAACGGAAATCCCGCAAAGCTCATGCTGATCGAAAAGAAGACGGGAAAAGTAGTGAAAGAGCTGGAGCTGCCCACCCGGCAGCCCGATAAAGTCCACGGCCAGTTCCGCCACATTCGCATGACCAGGAAGGGCACGTTCCTGGTGGCTCACCTTGATCTAGGCAAGGTAGTTGAGTACGACCAGAACGGAAAAGAAATCTGGTCGGCGCCGGCGCCCTCGGCGTGGGCTGCGGTTCGTCTGAAGAACGGCAATACGCTGATCAGCGGAAACCAGCATGGCTATGTGCGCGAGGTGAACCCCAAGGGCGAGACCGTATGGGAGATCAATAAGGACGATCTCCCCGGCTATCCGCTGTATACGGTGCAAGAAGTTGAACGGTTGGCCAATGGCAACACCTTGATCAATAACTGGAGTGGCGGCCTGAAGAAAACCGACTGGCCAGTGGTGGTGCAGTTGATCGAAGTGACGCCGGATAAAAAAGTAGTCTGGGCGCTCCGCGATTGGGATACCCTCGGACCGGCTTCCTCCACCCAGTTGCTCGATGAGCCCGGCGTGCCCGAGAAGGGTGACCAGCAGCGCTGAGTGATTGGGCCATTGCATC